>CAJOPO010000406.1 GCA_905236315.1 uncultured Treponema sp. | reverse complement strand
GTTGTAAGTCGCTATAATAGCGCGACTTACAACATCGCATTTTCAAAGTTGCCTCTAAAAACTGAAGTTTTTAGAGGCTCCCTTTAAGCAAAGCTACATGGAGGCTTTATGAAACACAAAAAAGCATACATTGTCTTACTTATCTTATTATTTTTTACAACTATGCGTGCCACAGCGTTTACTTTTATATTAGAAGATCTTGAAGCGGGAATAGATACATTTACAAAAGATTTAGCAGAATCCGCTCCAGTTACACAAACAGCACAAAATCAGTGGGCTATGTCCTATATAGGAAACATTTATCCAAATGGACCACATTTAGGCTTAGGATTAAATGCAAGTGCAGCAACTTTAGATATGACGGGCATAACAAGCACAATAGAATCTCTTGGTCTTTCAAACCCCCTTCCCTCTCTATTTGGCGATAACAAACTTGTTTTTCCCTCTGTTACGGTAGATGTAAGATTAGGAGGCTTTATTCTTCCCTTTGATATAGGTTTTACAATTCTTTCACTAGATTCTTCTCCTATTGATAATATAACAAAAAATGCGCTAAGTAATATGGGTATATCTGTAAAATATCTTGCAGTAGGTGGTGATATACGCTATGCAGTTATGCAGGATGGTCCCCTCAATAGTATGCTTTCTATAAACGCAGGATTTTATTATACAGGCGGAAAATTAGGTTTTAAATTAGATGAAGTTGGTGCTGCTCTAAACTTTGCAACTTCTACTTTTACTTTGGGAGTACAAGCCACTGCTAAATTTTTAGTTTTTGTTCCATATATCGGTACTCGCTTATTATTCACTGCAACAAATATAGACTATACAATCACACCGAACTGGAGCAAGATACTTGGAAGTGGCACTTCAACAGATGGTTTTCCTGAAAACATAACGGGAGAGTCTAAAACTAAGCTACAATTCTATCCGCAATTTTATACAGGATTTGCCTTAGACCTTGCTGTAGTGGATATTACATTAGGAATAAGTTATACATTCATTTCTAATGTAGTTGGTGCAAACTGTAGCTTTAGATTTTCTATATAGATATGGAGAATAAAATGAAAAAGATAATTATTGCATTATTTTTAATGCTTATACCGCTTGCCCTTTATGCTCAAAGTGCAGATAGGATTACAGAAATTCTTGAAACTGAAAAAATAAATTATGGGCAATTAAGTTATTTAGCAGCAACAATGTTAGACCTAAGTTCTGATGATGTTTCTGATGAAGAAGCTATACAGGCATTACAAAAAGAAGGTTATGCTACAAATATAGAAGCAAGTTCTAACGTAACAATAGCGCAGACCGCTCTTCTATGTGCAAAGGCTTTTAATATAAAAGGTAGTCTATGGTATATGCTTTTAAAAAATGAACGCTACGCCATACGTATGTTAAAATCCTACGGTATTATATCTCAAGCAATAGATCCACAAAGTTTTGTAAAAGGAACAGATGTATTAAACTTATTTACTGCTTGCATAGAGTTTAATGGGAGCAAAAAATGAAAAAATTAAGGTTTTTATCTATATTACTAAGTTTATTAGCCCCTCTTACTATAGTTCAAGCATTAGACTATGGTGGAACTGCTGATAATACACTAAAGTTTGCACTTAACGATTCTGTTTTAACAACTTCTGATATGCAAAATGTAACAGCATATCTAAAAGTACCACTAAACGAAAATAGCACTTCTTACCTTGCCACAGAAGGCATAGCTTCATTTAAAGTATCATCTTCTAAATATGCAAGTGATACATACTTATGGTTAGATTTGAGTTTACTAAAATATCAAACAATGTTTAATACAAATGCAGACTCTCAAATAACAATTTCTGCAGGGCGTTTTAATATGACAGACGCAACAGGAATTATATTAGACCAACGTTCTGATGGATTATATGCTTCATATAATGCACAAAGATTTATAGTAAGTGCTTACGCTGCCTATACCGGTATACTAAATCGACAATACGTAAGCATATTAAATCAAGCTGGAAGTACATATAGTTATAAGCAAAAATCTGTATACCAATTTGCTTCTCCTTATATTCTAGCTCTAGCAAATGTTAGTCTTCCTTATTTATTTTTGAATCAAAATCTTACAGTAGAAATGTTAGGTGCAATAGGGACAAAGGGACCAAATGGAGATAATTCAGACTATAACCGTGTTTATGCAACATTAGGCTTAGACGGTCCCATTCTTCAAAACCTTGTTTATTCTATTACTACAACTTTTAGTAATTACACTGGTGCAGAAGCCTTATCTAATTTAACACAAGCTTCTGTAACTTTCTATCCAAATTTCATGTATTCATCTATATCAGCAAACTTCTTATATGCTTCTAGTGAAACATCTTCAACTTCTGAGTTTACAGGCATTTCTAGTCAAACAGCAACGCTTGCTTATGATGAACCTGAATACGCTAATTTAATAAAGGCAGGTCTAAAGGGGTCAATAAAACCTTTAGATGTATTACTTGTAAATGCAGGGTTTGATTTAGTATGGAGTGCTGACGACAGTGGTGCTTACGGTTATGATGGTTTTCAGTTAGACGCAGGTGCACAGTATCAATTATTTACAGATGTCTTGCTTTCTGCCTCTGTAGGTACATACTTTGCAAAAGATACAAAAAGAAATAATACTAATTTTACAGTAAAAGCTGTATTATCATTCTAAAGAGAGGTGAATTATGAATATTCGTAAACTTTTATGTAGTTTTATTTTAATCACAGGCATTACTGTAGTAACTTTTGCCTTAGATGCAAAAGTAGTAAGCGTAAGTGGTAAGGTAGAAGTCCAAACTTCAGATGGAACCTGGAAGGCTTTAAGTGAAGGAGATAGCATTTCTAAGGGAGATGTTATTTCTACTGGATTTAAGTCAGAAGCAAAGTTCTCTATAGGAGATTCTGTTCTTTCTGTAGGACCACTTACAAGACTCACTTTAGAACAACTTGCTGCAAATACAAATAAAGATGAGGCACGCCTATTTTTAACAACAGGTTCTGTTCAAGCAGATGTAAATCAAACAGAAAGTAAGAGAATAGACTTTAAAGTACGCTCCCCTGCTGCCACCGCTTCTGTTAGAGGAACGTCTTTTTCTTTTAGGGCAGATGGAAAACTAACTACATCACAGGGGCTTGTAAGCAAGGGACCTGCCGAAAGTTCAAAGGCAGAAGTAGAAGAATCAAGTGAAGCAACTTCATTTGTGCCAGAAAGTGGAGAATCTACTGCTACCACATCAACTAGTAAAGTAAGCGCAAGTTATGGAATTCCTGTATACGCAGGACAAACAAGCACAACAGATTCTATTACAGGGCAAGCTACAGCCCCGCAAGCAGAGCGAGAAAATACAGTAAGTAAGCTAGCAGGCTCACCACAAACACTTTCTAGCCAAGAAGGATTTTCTAATTCTGTTGTAAAGCAGGGGGCAGCACCTAAAGATAATAATGCAACAAAAAATACTGGTAATGTAGTGGTAGTCCTTTCTGTAAAAGAATAAACAACTAAGAAACGCTTTGTCTGCTTTGTGTTATACTCACTCAAACAAAGCAGGCAAAGGGGCTATTACTTTTATGCATTCATTTGTAACTGGATGCATAAACTCTAAAGAATGAGCATGAAGCATAATTCTATTGTTTAACTGTTCAAAGCCTTTTGCCCCTCCATATAGGCTATCCCCCACTAGAGGAAGCCCTATGGAAGATAGATGTACGCGAATCTGATGAGTGCGTCCTGTTAGTAGAGTGCAATCTACATAGAACAGTTTATCTTTTATTTTAGTAATATGGAACTTAGTGCAGGCATAAAGCCCGCCTTGCTTTACAATTCCCATCTTGCAGGGAGCAGAAGAAGCACTTATCCTGTCTATATAATTTTCTATGATAAAATCTTTATTAAATCTATTTGCATTAAAATCTTTAATACATGCACAAACTGCTCTATAAGACTTTTGTATTGTATGCTGTTCAAACATATTATGAATAGCAGGATTTATAGCACGTTTTTTTGTAAAAAGTAATGTTCCACTAGTTTCTCTGTCTAATCTGTGCATAATACCTGCATAAGGGGGATTTCTTAATGGAATAGGACTGCTTTTATACAAATAATCTACAACACACTGGTGCATATTAAGTCTATCTGCAACTATTGTTTTTTCTGTAGGTATAAAAGCGGGTTTATTAACAATTATTAAATATTCATCTTCAAAAAGCACATCATCTTTTTTTAGCACAAAATCAATATCGTTAGGCTTTTTTTCATAAAATAATTTATCTTTATCAATAAAAGCTTCTATATGACTTCCCTTTTTTACAATAAATGCAGGTAGTCTACATTGCACACCATTCACTTTTATATTACCAGAGATTATTAACCTGCGTATTTTTGAATTAGATACATTAATATTTAACTCTTTGGGGATAGTATCTTGCAAAAATATATTTAGTTTACAATCTCTATTACAAATCCATTTTAAACAAGTAAAATTATCTTGCACAATTTATTCCTTATGGGAGCCTCTAAAAACTTCAGTTTTTAGAGGCAACTTTGAAAATGCGATGTTGTAAGTCGCGCTATTATAGCGACTTACAAC
>CAJOPO010000405.1 GCA_905236315.1 uncultured Treponema sp. | reverse complement strand
GTTGTAAGTCGCTATAATAGCGCGACTTACAACATCGCATTTTCAAAGTTGCCTCTAAAAACTGAAGTTTTTAGAGGCTCCCTTTAGTTTATCTTGAGCGAAATCTTGCATCGCGGACACTTCGCTCTCTTTCGTCTTCACAATAGTTTACACGGATATCATCTCTCTCGTTATCCATTCTAGGACGATGAGGAGCGGTTACTTGTATTTTTTCAACCCCTGCGTTTCCATCTTCTGCATAAACAATAGAAACAAGTTGGTCAATTCCAAGTTTTTTTACTTCTAGCTGAGGTCTTTCTTGCACCTCTTGGTTTACATTGCGATTTGGACTTGACGCATTAGGGGGAGTCATTTTTGCCCTTTCTTGACGAACTGGCATGTCATCTTTCATGTGGGGCATAACGACTTCTACAGGAATATCAAGGGGAACAGTTTCTGTAAAAGTTTCTCCTGTGTAAGTAAATCCACTTTCTGCAAAGGGGTCTATGTGTCCTACTGCTACAGTAAGTGTTGCATTTTCTCCGTCAACGCTTATGCCTGTTACTTTACCAACCTTGTTTTCTGCAAAAGAAGGAAGGCAAAAAGCCGCCAAAACAAAACTTCCGATTAAGATACTCTTCTTCATAATTTAGCTCCTATAAATAAAAGTAATATTAAGAAAGCGTTCTCGCTTTTTTTTTGTTTGCGCAAATCTATTTATATAACTACTAAATTAATTCAATGTTTCGGAAAAAGGAATAAACAGTGCGTTATATAACAGTATTTTAGGGAAATATTATTTTCTTAGTTGTTATCCATTTATTGCGTTTTCTATATCCTCTTTTGTTATATCAGCGTTTTTTTGTTCAGAAAAGAGGGCTGCCTTGTTTAATACGGATTCTATTTTTGCACAAGCAAAACCTTTAAAACGTTTTGCTAACTCTTCTATAGAGCAAGAAGAGTCTAGTTTTTTATCTTTTGTATACATTTTTATAAGTTGTATGCGTGCACTTTCATCTGGATAGGGAACTGACACGTGTGCATCAAATCTTCCTGGCCTAATGAGTGCTTCATCTAAGGCAGAAATACTATTTGTGGCAGCAAGAACAAGGACTCCCTTTGTTTGTTCAAAACCGTCTAATTCATTTAATAGGGCTGTTACAATGCGAGTGTTTTCTGTTTCTATGGCGGAACCTGAATAATTGCGCCTTGTTCCTATGCCGTCAAACTCATCTATAAAAACAATGCAGGGGGCGCGACGGCGAGCCTTGCGGAATAAAAGTTTTACTTTCATTGGACCTATGGCCATAAACATACTTTCAAAGTCTGTAGCTTTTGCGGGTATAAAGTTTACATTTGCCTCTCCTGCTAAGGCTCTTGCAAAAAGAGTTTTGCCATTACCAGGCGCACCTTCTAACAAAATGCCTTTGGGCATGCGGATTCCTTTTTTGGCATATTCTGTAGGATTTTTCATTATATCCATAACTTGTGCCATATCTTTTTTTAGGTTATCCATTCCCACTATATCTTTAAAAGTTTTACCTGTGTGTCTAACAGTGCGGAATGTATTTGGAGAAATAAATTTTCTAAAAGCTATAAAAATTATGCCAAAGAAAATAACATAAAACAAAATATCCATAGCCATAGAAAAGATTTCGGCTCCATTCTTTTCTTGAACCACCTTTACGTTATGGCGCAAAAGGAATTCCTTTAATAAAGGGCTATCTGGATTTTCTGTAATAAAGACTTCGCTTTCATTTTCTTTTTTTGTATAAGACAGTTGTTTTGCACTTATGGTAACGCTATCAATGGCAAACTCTTCTACTTGTTTGTAAAAATCTGCATAGCTTTCTTCATTACCTGCTTTAGCAAAAATGTTTGAATCCCAAAGTATATAGCCTACTAAAGCGAGAATGATTAGAACAATAAGAATTAATGATTTTTTGTTTATGCGTTTCATAGAAGCAAAGTATAGCATAAAAAAAGAAAAATCTGCTATACTTGTTGTTGCAGTTTTAATGGGAGCCTCTAAAAACTTCAGTTTTTAGAGGCAACTTTGAAAATGCGATGTTGTAAGGCGCGCTATTATAGCGACTTGCAACT
>CAJOPO010000404.1 GCA_905236315.1 uncultured Treponema sp. | reverse complement strand
GTTGTAAGTCGCTATAATAGCGCGACTTACAACATCGCATTTTCAAAGTTGCCTCTAAAAACTGAAGTTTTTAGAGGCTCCCTAAATTGACCCTGATTGGTAATTTTGTAAATCTT
Organism: uncultured Treponema sp.; assembly: GCA_905236315.1. Lineage (GTDB taxonomy): Bacteria > Spirochaetota > Spirochaetia > Treponematales > Treponemataceae > Treponema_D. Next base: position 2,782 of record CAJOPO010000404.1, on the reverse strand, counting down.
AGTAATCTAGAGCCTGTTTTAAATCATCTATAATGTCATCAATATGTTCAGTACCTATAGAAAGTCTTATGGTATTTGGATGAATACCAGCTTTTAAAAGTTCTTCTTCGTTAAGTTGAGAATGTGTGGTACTAGCAGGATGAATTGCAAGGCTCTTTACATCTGCCACATTTGCAAGCAAGCTAAAGAGTTTTAAGTTCTCTACAACGGCCTGTGCCTGTTTAGCGTCTCCCTTCACTTCTATTGTAAAGATGGAGCCTCCACCATTGGGGAAATATCTTTCATATAAAGCATGAGAGGGGCTTTCTGGTAGAGAAGGATGATGAACGGTTTCTACATTTTTATGAGATTTTAAGAAATCTACAACCTTTAGGGCATTTTGAACATGACGCTCTACACGCAAGCTCAAAGTTTCTAGTCCCTGCAAAAATAAAAAGCTATGGAATGGACTTAATGTAGCACCTGTATCACGCAAGAGGGTTGCTCTAATCTTTGTAACATAGGCAGCTTTTCCTACCGCTTTAGAAAAAACAATGCCATGATAGGCAGGATTTGGTTTTGCAAGACCAGGGAACTTATCGGCATATTTATCCCAATCAAAGTTTCCAGAATCCACAATAACGCCACCAATGGTAGTACCGTGCCCACCAATGAACTTTGTTGCAGAATGAACTACTACATCGGCTCCATGTTCTATTGGACGAAGCAAATATGGTGTTGCAAAAGTATTGTCTATAATTACAGGTATACCATGCTTATGTGCAATGGCACTTACCGCTTCTATATCTATAATAGAACTATCTGGATTACCTAAGGTTTCAAAGTATACGGCCTTTGTGTTAGGTTTTATTGCTTTTTCAAAGTTTTCAGGATTGCTACCGTCTATAAATGTGGTTTCTATTCCCTGGTCGTGCAAGGTGTTTTCAAATAATTCTAGCGTACCACCATAAAGAGTCTGTGCAGATACTATATGGTCTCCTGCTCTAGCAATATTTTGAATTGCATACGCTACAGCGGCAGAACCAGAAGCAACTGCAAGAGTGGCGACACCACCTTCTAGTGCAGCTATTCTAGCTTCAAATACATCATTTGTAGGGTTTGTTAATCGAGAATAAATCTGTCCAGGTTCTGTTAGAGCAAAACGCCCTGCCGCTTCTGCGCTGTTTTTAAATACAAATGAAGATGTCTGGTAAATAGGAACAGCACGAGCACCTGTTGCTATATCTGGTGTTTCTTGTCCTGCATGGACTTGTAGTGTTTCAAAATGTAATTTTTTATTTTCTGCCATAATAACCTACCTTGTTGTAATGGGATTTCTTTTAGGTTATACAGTTTTATTCCTACTTAGTCAATGTGGATTTACTAATGATATGCGAATTACAGCAAAGACCGATGTATACACGTCAGTATGTGGGATGTGTACACATCGGTATATGGAACGTATACACGTCGGTGGGTGGTGTTGTGTACACGTCAGTGTATGGTACGTGTATACGTCGGTATGTATCCCCCGAATTAAATTCGGAATGACGAAGTGCCGTCTTGGCAAAATGTATGCTATATTCAGTGAGTCATTCTGAACGAAGTGAAGAATCCGTGTAATGCTAGCAAAAAAAAACAAGCTTTATGGATTTTTCGCTACGCTCAAAATGACGGTTGAAAGTTTTGGCATACTTTCTGTAACACACCCCCTTTTTTTATAAAGAAAGAGTTATAATGCTTTTCTCTTCAGTCTGTCCGCTCTCAAATGTTGTACTTATAGTTAGGTCACTATTTATGAAATCTGAATAATTTATAATATAACCATCTACTGATTTTAAAAATATATAGTCATCATCGATATTCATTTCCAAATGAATCATGTCTCCTTTTGCCTTGCCGTTAGAAGCACTTTCTAACTTTTCAGCAATGCACGTTCCTTCTTTATCAATTAAACTATAAAAATCAGAAGCCTTTTCTTTTATAAGAGCCTTGTATTCATCTTTTACATTTAAAGTAAAATTACTTACATAATATTCATCAGAGGGATAACCAGGATTATCATCATCTGTGTAAGGAGTAAAGGTAATTGTACCAGCTACTACTGTAGCACTTGTGTTTCCTTCATTATATGTATATGAACAGTTCCAGGTGCCTCTAAATGGATTTTCTGGATTCCAAGATAAAGCAACAGGTACAACATTAGCCCCCTCTGTAACAGTAAAGCTATCAGATGTTCCCTTATAAAATTGATAACCTGAGTTTTTAATAACTATATCTAAGCTTTCTACAGCACCAGAAGGAATAGATGTTAGAGATACAACTCCAGATGTTAAAGATGTGGTTACAGAAGATGAGTAATCTCCCTTTAGAGTTGCTGTTAAAGTCCAGTTACTATTGCTAGACACGCTTCTACTATTAGTTCCTGTAATCTCTTGTACAAGAGAATCATCTATTTGAAAAGTTACAACATTAGAAGAATTATTATCAAACATACTACAAGAAAACATTGCAAAACAAAGCACTGCAAATGGCATTATGAATAATTTCTGCATCTTCATAAGACACCCCCTATTTTATAATTCTATAAGCAGATTATAAAAAAGGCAATATTTTATCGTACAGAAAAATAAAAATAATAGTTTTTCGTACAAAACTTATAAAAAAAATAGACAGATAATATAATCTAATTTATAATTATATTGTTATGTAGGAATTATTTTAGGGAACCTCGAAAAACTCCCTTTCAGAAAGTTTTTCGAGGTTCCTGCGAGTTGTAAGTCGCTATAATAGCGCGACTTAC
>CAJOPO010000403.1 GCA_905236315.1 uncultured Treponema sp. | reverse complement strand
GTAAGTCGCGCTATTATAGCGACTTACAACTCGCAGGAACCTCGAAAAACTTTCTGAAAGGGAGTTTTTCGAGGTTCCCTAAATACTAATTTTTTATACAAGAACCATACAGGAAGACCAAACGGATTTGTTCGCACCTAACGGTGCTCACATAGAATAATTGAAGAGCTTTAGCTCTTTGCTTTGAATATGGGGGTGTACGTTTAGTGAAAGGGGAGTGAGACTATAGCACGATAGGGAGTGTAACCTAGCTAGATTAGTGGAGTGGGGTTATGTAGAAAGTAAGTAAATGTTTAGTTAGGAAGTTTTAATTATCTAGGTGGATTGTGCTATCAGTAGGTACATTGAATTGCCTTTATGAAAGACGTGGAAAAATCTCATCTCAATAGATATTTTAATATTATTGCATATTTTTAAGAGATTTTCAAGACCTTCTGTACGCTTTAAAACTTCTAATTCCTCATACAAGAAGAACAAACGGATTTGTTCGTACCTAACGGTACTCACATAAAAGAGCGAAGAGTGTTAGCTCGGAGCAAAAGCTCGGAGCAAATTTGCTCTTAAGCAAATCCGTTTGTTACGCAAGTATAAGGAATACCACGCTAGATTCAAAACCTTTATTCTTTTTTTCGGGTGGGGTATTTTACTGCTTACTACCCTCTTGAAAAATCAATTTTGGGCTTGACAACAATAGATTATTGTACTATTTTAAAAGAATAGTTAAAGTTTTGCTTTTTTATAGTCTATGCTCGATTAACTCAGTGGTAGAGTGCTACCTTCACACGGTAGAAGTCACTAGTTCGAATCTAGTATCGAGCAATAATATTGCAATATTATATAGTTCTATATTTACTGTGCAGAGGTATTTTATAATGATTTTTCCGCTTGAAGAACTAACAAAATATAAGGGTAGCATTTATGAAATTACTGTTGCTGCTAGCCATCGTGCTTTTCAACTTGCAAAGTTAAAAGACTCTATATTAGAAGAAAATGATGGTAAAGAAGTTAGTGTAGCGGCAAGGCAATTATTTACCAACGAAATTCATTATCGCATAGAACAGAAATCTCATCAATAAATGATATTTTAAACGATATTTTGTCGCTTCAAGATTGTAGCAAGCTACCAGTCATTGTTATTTTTGCCCCTACAGCTTGCGGAAAGACACAACTTATAAAACAACTCTTTGGAAAGTCTTCCATCTCTTCTTTGTGTGGTATAGCAGAGGTTATTAGCGCGGATAGTCAGTCTGTATATAAAAATATGAACATAGGAACTGCAAAACCTTCAATAGAAGAACAAGATGGTATACCATATCATTTAATAGACGTGCTTTATCCCCATGAGCAGTTTGGAGTGGGTAATTTCTTAGAAGAGTGTGATAGCCTTTGTAAACAAATCTATTTAAGAAATAAAATTCCTGTAGTAGCGGGCGGAACAGGGTTTTATATAAGGTCTTTTTTATATGGGCTTCCACCTACACCCATAAGTGATAGTGCAGTGCGAGAATCCTTAAAAGAAGAAATGCTTCAAAAGGGCAGGGATAATTTATATAATAAATTAAAAGAAGTAGACCCCCTTAGTGCTTCAAGAATAAATATTAATGATGAATATCGCATTATACGTGCATTAGAAGTATTTTATATTTCGGGTAAACCCTTAAGTTCTATTCAAGTTCCCTCCATCCTTAGAAAGGAATATGATTTTTGCATGATAATACTAGAGCGTGAGCGAAAAGAACTATATAAGCGCATAGATATGCGAGTAGAGCAAATGTTTAAAAACGGTTTAGCGCGCGAAATTGAAGAGTTAAAAAATAGCGGTTATGATAAAGATACTCCTGGAATGAAGGCTATAGGATATTGTGAGTTTTTTACAGAACCAAAGTCCTCCTTAAATAGTATAAAATCTAAGATAAAACTTAATAGCCGCCATTATGCAAAAAAGCAATATACTTATATGAAAAACATTCAAAACGCTATACATATAGGAGCTGATGATTATGCAGCAACGGAAAAAGTTATTCTTGACTTTCTTCAGCAGAGAGGGGAATTGAAATAATAAAACTACTGCCTTCGTTTTGCTTTGATTTTACATCTATGTTCCAGCCATGAGTGTCTATAATAGTTTTTACAACAGAAAGCCCTATTCCCATGCCACTTTCTCTTCTAGAATTTGTTCCTCTATAGAATATATCATAAATATGTTCTAAGTCTTTTTCTGCAATACCTATACCAGAATCGCTAATCGTAATTTTTACACAATTATTTTCTTCTATGGCGTTTATCTCTATGCGGTCATTATCTTTTGTGTAGCGTAGGGCGTTGCTAAATATATTTTCTAGTGCACGAGAGAATAAATTCTTATCCATAGGCACCTTTGTTTGTGGATTTATATTAATATTTGTTATTATTGTTCTATTATATACACCTGCTGTAGCCTTTGCACTATTAGCAAAGTCCAAAAGAAAGGGTTCTATAAAGACAAACTCTAAAGTTTGCCTCCAATCAGCATTGTTTAACTTCATATAGTTTATGAGGTCATTTATCATGTTTTCTAGTTGGTCAGCTTTTGTATGAATTATTCCTAGTGAATTTTTTATTGCGTCTATATCTGTTATAACACCGTCTGTAATTGCTTCTGTATAGCCTTTTATAAGAGCTACTGGAGTTCTTAAATCATGACTAATACCCATAATGAATTTTGAGCGTCTTTCTTGGTCGTCTTTTAGAGATATTCTCATTTTTTCAAGACTTTCTGCAAGGGAAGTAATTTCATTTGTTTTATCTTTGCCTTTAGGTTGTTCAATTTTTGTATCAAGTTCTCCATTTGCAATCTTTTGTGTGCTTTCTTCTAGCAATGTAATGGAAGAATAAATGGTACGCGAAAGTCTTATTACCATGTATATACAGAATATTTCAAATACAGATATAAAAGCAAAACTACCTAAATAAAAGTGGTTGGGATTTTTATCTTCTGAAGGAATCTTTGAACGGCTTATGACCCAAAACTTCATTTTGCTATCTGGGGCATCAATTTTTTTAGCACTACGTCGTCTTATTATAGGAGCCTGCATTTGATAGTCATATATATCGCTTGTATTTTCCATAAAGTCAAAGAGTTCTAGCACATCCATCTCTGTGCCTGATTTTATTTCTGGAATATTGGAGATTAAAATTTGATTTTTATATTTAACAAGAATTTGTACATTTGGGGGAACATCGTGTATTAATTCATAGAGAAATGACCAATCATTTTCACTTAATTCTTGACCATTTATTTTTCGTATTTGCTTGTAGCTTTTGAGCAAATAGCGTTGGGGAGAATTAATATAATGGTAAATAGGTAAAAAAATAACACTTGCTAGGGGAATTACAATAATACCTAATATGAACACATTTAGTTGTGTACGAATCTTCATATTTTTTATTACCCTTTACTTTTCAAATTTATATCCCATGCCAAATACCGTAGTTATATAGTGGGGATGAGAAGAATCCATTTCTATTTTTTTTCTTAATCGTTGTATATAAACTGCAACTGCGGTTACATCTCCATATTGAGTTTTCCATACATTATTGTATATAACATCTGGACTTAAAGCCTCTTCTGGATGACGAGCGAGGAATTCTAGCACTTCATACTCCTTTGTAGAAAGAGGAATCTTTTCTGGACCACGCTTTAGTACACAACTATTGCAATATAATGTGTATGGACCAAATGTTATAGTTTCTTCTACAGAGGCTTCTGTGGCAGAAAGGCGATTTAGTTTTGCCTGTACACGAGCAACTAATACACGTGGGCTAAAGGGTTTAGTAACAAATTCATCTGCTCCAAAGCCAAGCCCTGCTATTATATCTTCATCTGCATCGCGAGCTGATACTATTATTACGGGAATGGTTGTTTTAAAGTCTTTTCTAAATGTTTGTAAAAAATCTAACCCGCTCATACCAGGAAGATTTAAATCAAGCAAAACAATATCTGGAATGCTTCCTTCGTTTAACTTTTGTAATGCGTCTTCTGCTGTTTCGCAAACGGTACACTCAAAGCCTGCATTTTCCATGTAAAGCTTTACAAGTTGTGCCATCTCTGCTACATCTTCAATTATTAGAATTTGACTCTTCATATTTTATAGAGTAGTGCCAAAATTAGTAAAATACCATATTTTTTTTGTTATTTTTGTATGAATAACGAAAAATTATTAAGAGAAACATCTATTCAAAGTTCTAAAGCCTTTTGTGATAAAACCGATAATTAATTAAAGAAAATTTGGCGGAAAACATAACAAAATACTTGACGATATTCTTTTAACTATTCATTATATAATGATATGATAGAAGTTATGAGATTAAATGGCAAAAAGTATTGGCTTAACCCGCATCAAATAGAGAGTATGGAAAATAATCCAGATCTTACTTTAACATTGCTTTCGGGAAAAAAAGTAGTGGTAAAGGACTCTCCTGAAGAAATTGTTGATAAAATAGTTGCATATCGCAATAGAATTGGCACTTTTAATCAGGAATTGTAATTAACTAATCTAAGGATTTTATCTCAGAATGGGAGGCTGGGTTTCTTAAAATGGATATAGCGACAATAGTTGGATTTGTTGGCGGTATCGCCATGGTTTTTACAGGAGTTTTTACTTCTGGTGGTTCTATTATGGGTATTATTGATATTCCATCTATATTCGTAACCATTGGCGGTTCCTATTTTGCATTGTTTATTAGCTCCCCTATGAATGAAGCATTAGGTTTGTGGGGAATTATTGGTAGGTGTTTTAAGACCTATGACTATGGTGAAACTAAAACCGTTACAAATATGGTAGCTTTGAGTGAAAAAGCTAGACGAGAGGGAATCCTTGCTTTGGAAGAAGGTCTTGATGATTTAGATGACCAGTTCTTAAAAAGCGGTTTGCGTCTTATGGTTGACGGTCATGATGGTGCTGCAATACGTGCTATATTGGAATCAGAAATGGCACAAACAGAAGCTAGACACATGGAGTGGGCTGGTGTTGTTACGCAGTGGGCAGGTTATGCTCCTGGTTGGGGTATGATGGGTACCGTTATTGGTTTGATTGGTATGTTGCGTAACCTTGAAGATAAAAGTTCTTTAGGTCCTAACATGGCTGTTGCTTTGATTACAACCTTGTATGGTTCTATGCTTGCAAACTGGTTGTTTGGTCCTTTAGCTACAAAGTTAGTTGCACAAAATAACAAAGAAATGAACGTAAAAGAAATGGTTTTGGAAGGTATTCTTTCTATTCAAACAGGTGATAACCCTCGTATTCTTGCTACTAAGTTGCTAACTTACCTTGATCCAAAAGCTAAGAAATCTATTGAAG
>CAJOPO010000402.1 GCA_905236315.1 uncultured Treponema sp. | reverse complement strand
GTAAGTCGCGCTATTATAGCGACTTACAACTCGCAGGAACCTCGAAAAACTTTCTGAAAGGGAGTTTTTCGAGGTTCCCTATAATCATTTGAAAAGTAGCATAAATATTGAAATTCTGTAATTTTTGGGGAGCAAAGCTAGGGTTCTTAGGGGCTTTAGCCCCTAAGCCTTGCTGAACAAACTGCGCCCAAGTGGAAGCAGTTTGGGGGAGGTTTGGAGGTACTCGCAACGAAGTTTCTAGCGGAGAGAAACCCGCTTCTGAGTAGAGGTTTTTCTCCGCTCCAAAAACACGGGGTTTAAGGGTACCCCCTTGAAAACTCACTTCCATGATTTCTATACATTATGAATTGTATAATAAGCTAAAATTTAATAGAATGTAAAAACTAGCAGGTTAAGGCTTAAACTTGCTCATTTTATAACTTTATAAATTAAGGGGCTTATATGTCAGTTGTTACACTATCGCATATCCGAAAAACCTACCCATTAGGAAAACAAGAAGTTGTAGCGGTAAAAGATGCATCTTTTTCTATAGAAAAGGGAGAGTTTGCGGCAGTATCAGGTCCTTCTGGTTCTGGAAAATCCACACTACTCAACATGATAGGGCTTATAGACCTACCAACATCTGGAACTATAACCATAGGAGATGTAGATGTATATAATGGAGTAAACCTCTCTGATGTAGAAGTAAAAGATAATCGCTGGGTATCTTCTGGAGCAGAGAAAAAAAAGAAAAAGCGCACAACCATTCCTCAAAAATTAGACAAAAGAATAACAGGTTTAAGGCGTTCCCATCTAGGTTTTATCTTTCAAACATTCAATCTTATCCCTGTCTTAAATGTATATGAAAATGTAGAGTTTCCCTTACTTCTAGCGTCTAAAAATCCAGAATCTCACAGCCCCGTAGATGATTTTTCTAATGCACAAAGAGAAGAATGGATAAACTATCTTATAGAAAAGGTAGGCCTTACAGATTGGAAAGACCATAAATCTTCAGAACTATCAGGTGGGCAAAGGCAGCGTGTAGCAATCGCTAGAGCACTAGTTACAAAAGCCCCTGTTATTTTAGCAGACGAACCCACTGCAAATCTTGACTCTAAAAACAGCAAACAAATCCTTTCGTTAATGAAGCAACTAAACAAAGATAAAGACCTACAAACAACCTTTATATTCTCTACCCATGATTCGCGCATTGTAGATATGTGCGACCATGTAGTACATCTTTTAGACGGCGAAATCATACAAGATGAACATAAAACAGGTAGCGACATATATGGCTCGGAGGTTAGATAATGAAAAGCGGCAATACATCGGCTAAGGTTATATTCCGCCTTGCACTCCGCAATCTCACCGAACATAAATCTAAGTCCATTATCATAGCGATGTTCATTATATTTGGTACCGCCATCGTTATATTAGGAAACTCATTTTTAGAAAGCATTAACAGAGGACTAGAAAAAGATTTCCGCGCTAATTACACAGGTGATATTGCAATATCCATAAAGCCACCACAGGGCTGGCAAATAGATATATTTGGTGCAAATGACAGTTCTCTAAATGGTAATGTGCCACAGATTCCCGCTATTCCAGATTTAGATAAGGTACAGCAGATTGTAGATTCCACAGAAAACATAAATCTACAAACAAAGCTAATTTCTGCAAAAGTGCTTGTGGTGCCTGCTGGAGAAGAAGTTGATTTTTCTAAAGTAATGGAAAATGATGACTTAGGCATTATGGACTTACCTATTTCTATTTTGTTTGCAGGAGAAAACACTTCGTACACCCAAATGTTTGCAGGGCTACACATAACAGAGGGCGATTATCCAAAAGCAAACTCTTCAGACATTCTTATAGACACAAGGATTAAGCGCAACTTTGAAAAAACTTTTCAGCAGCCTTTAAACATTGGTGATAAAGTGCTTGTTGCAGGGGCAAATACAAAGGGCATTGTACGAGAAGGCACTATCTGTGGCATTTTTAATCCCCCTGATGAAAACTCTGCAATGTTTCAGATAATTTACTGTGAAGCCTCTTTTGCACGAGCCTTTGCAGATTTAACTTATGCTTCATCTTTTGCACAAGAGTTGCCTTCTTCTGTAGATATGGGCTTAGGCAATATGAGTGAAGATGAGTTATTTGCAAGTTCAGATGATAGCCTTTTTAGTGAAGAAGATTCTCCTACAGATATTTTAGCAGACTCTGAAGTAGACTTTAACAATATCTTAGGAGATACAGCCTTAAGAGATGAATTAAACAAAACAGATGACGGTTCTTGGAATTTTATTCTTATAAAGACTAAGTATACACATCAAGTAAATAATGTAATAAAAGACTTAAACGCAAGATTTAAAGAGCAAGAGCTAAACGTGAGAGCAATAAACTGGAAACAAGCAGCTGCGTCTTATACAGCCACTGTAGAAGGAATTGGAATAATCTTTAATATATTGATTATAATCCTTGCAGTTGTTGTGTTTATTATCATAATGAATACTATGACTGTTTCTGTAATAGAGCGTACTGGAGAAATAGGCACTATGAGGGCTTTAGGGGCAGAAAAAAGATTTGTAAGGCAGCTCTTCTTTACAGAAGCCATATCTATCACCTTAGTGTCTTCTTTACTTGGTACCATTCTTGCAATCATTATAATGGTAATCTTTAATGCCTTATCAATTACGCTTGAAAATCAAATAGCACGCATTATACTAGGCGGTGGACTTTTGCACTTCTCTCCTACCCCTACAATAATACTTCTTACTATTATAATAGCACTTTTAGGAAGCATTTTAAGCAATATATATCCTGTATCTTCTGCACTAAGAATTACTCCACTAAAAGCATTGTCTAAAGGAGGCGAGTAAATGAATAAGATAATAAAACTTGCACTACGCAATCTTACAAGACAAAAAAGAAGGAGCATTATTCTTGCTATAGCCATTGCCTTTGGCTTTTTTGTAGTAACTGCCATAGACGGTCTTACAAGTGGTGCAGTTGGTAACCTAGAAGACAGCATAACGCAACTTACAGGAGGAACCGTCCTTATAGGTGGCTATGAAAAGATTCATGCACAGACAGAAAATCAAAAAGACCAACTTGTAAATATTGTACGCGACAGAGATTACATAAAGAATATTGTAGAAACAAGCAATATAGACTATCGTTATTTTTCTCGCTATACATATTCTATGGGGCAACTGATGTTTGGGGGCAAAAAAGTTCTTGCTACAACTTATGGTAGGGATTTTACAGAAGAAGAACTTAAAGATAGTTTTCAAATCATAGAGGGTAATTACGACACTCTATTAAACGACCCAAATGCCATAGTAATAAACAGCCAGCTTGCTGATAGCTTAAAGGTGCAGGTGGGCGACCAAGTTCTTTATACCACAACTACAATCTACGGACAAAATAACGTGGCTGATTTTACAGTAGGAGCCATTATAAAAAGTTCTAACTTTCTTACAGGATTAATGATATATGCAAATATAGAAACCTTGAATAGCATTGTAGAAATCCCAGAAGGTGGCTACAGCACGTTTACAATCTTCTTAAACAACAAAAATGAGCAAGCAAAAGTTGCAAACAAGATAGAAGAAAAAATACGTTCTGATGGTATAAATGTTTCTAGCAGGGCATTAGCCTTGCAAACAAATCCTAATAATCCAGGAAGAGGAATTGATAAGCAATTTATAAGTAAAGATTTTCAGTGGGAAGGCACAAAATACGGTGTAGAAACACTAAATGATGAAGTTCCTTCAATTCAAACGGTGCTTAATATAGTGCATACCGTTACCACCGTCATTCTACTTGTTATTTTGCTAATAGTAATGGTAGGCGTTTCTAATACTTATAGAATGGTTTTATATGAACGCATAAGAGAAATAGGCACGATGAGGGCTTTAGGAATGAGTGGAAAAGACACAGGAAGAGTTTTTACAGCAGAAGCTCTTATATTATGCTTGTTAGGAGCATGTGCGGGATTACTGCTTGCAATAGTTGTAATGACAGCGATAGGCTTTATCCACATTAGCAATGAAAGCGTATCTTTCTTTTTGCATAATGGACATGTAACTTACATTCTATCTGCGCCTTCTATTATTATGCAGTATATGTTGTTAATTATTCTTACAATTATTGCAGTAAGAGGTAGCGCAAAGCAAGCCTCTAAGATGAGCCCCGCACAAGCGTTAAGAACTGTAAAATAGGAGGAAGTCTTATGAAAAAGAATATTTTTATGTGCCTAATGTTAGCGATGTTTTCTGCCTTAAGTTTTGCAGATGTTGACTCGCAAACTCAAGAAAAGGCATTCACAATCATGGAAAAAACCGATGATGTGTTAGCCTATCACGGTGACTATTCTGCTACTATATCTCTTGTAATAGAAAAACCCGGTAAACCAAAAGAAAATCTACAGTTTAAGATTTTTGAGAGAACGGATAAAGACCTTATGACCATAGTGCAATTATTCCCTGATGCAGATAAAGGCAAGGGATATATGAGAGATGGAGATAATATATGGTCTTATGACCCCATAGGGCGAAAGTTTACGCACACATCTTTAAAAGAGGCACTAGGGGATTCTAACGTAAAGCTAGATGACGTGAACCGTAGTGATACGCACTGGAGAGATAACTACCGCGTAGTAGAAATGAAGGACGGAAAGCTAGGAGCCTATGATATTTATATAATCACCCTACACGCTACAACCACAACACCATCTTATGTGCAGACTACCTACTATATCAGAAAAGATTTAAATTTAGTATTAAAGCAAGAAGACTTTTCTGGTTCAGGTCGTCTTATGCGCACAACTTTAATGCCTAAATATACAAAGGTGCCTTCAGGCTATGTTCCAAGCCAGATACTTTTAAGAGATGAACTAAACAAGGGAGAAAACACCCAGCAGATTATTTCAGAACTTACGTTTAATAAATTGCCAGATGTAATTTTTACAAAGGCATATTTAGAGGGGCTTAACTAGATGAAAAGAAAATTATTTTTTAATTCCTTAATGCCTATTATACTAACTTTTAGCTTATGCGCCTTATATGCACAGTCTGATGATGATTTATTTGGAGGAAGTGAAGATGACCTCTTTTTAGATGATGGCATAGAGGAATGGCAAGAAACAGAAAGCAACGATACAGCTTCTACAAACTTAGCACAGGGCATATTATTCCAAAATGGAAGCGTAAAGATTGGTGGTAGTTTTGATACAAGTCTTACTTCGTATACCATACTGTATCAAGACAGTGATGATAGCTTGCTAGATAATATTTATAATACTCGCTTACAACCTAAAGCGTCTGCTGAACTTACAATAGACGCACGCCCAAAGCAAGTGTTACGTATGTATACAAAGTGTGGGCTTGCTTATCCTTATAGCATTTCTGCAAGTTCTTATGCCACTACAACTTTATTAGAAAGTGTAGCATATACAGATGTAACTACAAGCATTTCAAATTCTTTTTATGTAAAAGAATTATTTACAGATTTCTCTTTATTAGATAGGGCATATTTCCGCTTTGGGCTTCACACAGTAACATGGGGAACAGGGTACTTTTTTAGTCCAGTGTCTAATATAATAAACACGTCTGCAATAGACCCAGAAGATACAGATGAACAAGTAAACGGAAGCTTAAATCTACGTACACAAATCATTTTTCCAGGTAGTCAAAACTGTCTTTGGTTTTATTTAATTCCTGACGCAACAGTAAATCAACCTTCTGCTACTGCCCTAGTTTCTGGAGCAATACCTCTTTCTTCATATTTAGAAAGTCTGCAATATTCCTACGATGCCCGCAAAACAGCCCTTGCCGCTAAGGGAGACTTTGTAATAAAGAATTGGGAATTAGGCGCAGGTGCATATTTTAAGTTCCAAAATGCTCCTAAAGCAATGCTTACAGCATCAGGCAGCATAATAAATGGAAAGGTAAATGTGTTTGGAGAAGGTGTTTATAATTATGGTAGTGCAAGAGAATGGAACTCTAGTCCTAATGACTGGAGAAATAAAACTTCTATTTTTCAAGCAACCATAGGAGCAAGCTATTACTGGAAGGTGCCAGAAATTACATTTGCCGCTCAATATTACTATGACGGAAATAGCGATGATAACGCATATATTACAAGTGGACATAATATTGCAGCGTCAGTTATATTCGGAAGAATATTTGGCACACAGGATATAACCGCTACACTGTTTGGATTATTTTACATAGGAAAGGATTCTGTAGAATCTGCGCTAAAGGCATACAGCCTTTATCAAGATGGTATAGGCTTTAACCCATATTCTGCAATAGTTTCTGCAACTATGAGTTGGAGTCCAATAAGTGAATTAAAACTTTCAGCAGGTCCCTATCTTACATGGACAGACTTTAGCGATATGCCGACCGTAGCCTTAAAACTTAGTGCAAGTCTAGGCGGAGGCTCCTTTTAGCATATAGTATTAAAGGTATAGTGTCAAAAGTTCGTTTGAACTTTTGACACTATTTAGTCTATGCTATATTTTGCTAGTCAGTGCCTTTAGCGCACAAGATTTAAAACAGCAAAGAAGTGAAGAATACTACCTGCTAAAGTAAACATGTGGAAAATGCTATGAGTCCATTTATAACGGCGAAGCAAGAAAAATCCACCACCAACCGTATAAGCCACGCCCCCCGCTATAACAAAGGCCTGAGACACAGTAGAAATCCTATCTGTAGGGTCAATAAAGCCTAGTACAAGAATGAAGAGCCAACCTAAAACCACATAAGAAAACACAGAAAAACTTCTCATTCTAGCACCAAAGACCGCATACAATACAGCAAGTGCTATGCAAAGTCCCCAGATAAGACAGAATATAACCCACTCTGTACTACCATGCACTCGCGTAAGAATAAATGGAGTATAGGTACCTGCAATAAGTATATAAATACATATATGATTAAATATAGAAAAAACCTTACGTGCTCCATAGGGCGTGATTGCATGATACAAGGTAGACATCATATATAAAATAAAAAGAGAACTACCAAAAATAGTAAAAGAACTTACATATAAAGCTCTACTTCCCTCCGGGGCATAAAAATATGCAGTTAAAATGAGCATAACAAGCCCTGCGACACTTAACCCCGCGCCTATACCATGACTTATTGAATTGAATAAATCTTCGCCAAGAGTAAACTGTCTAGGCTGGCGAGCATTATAAGTTAAACGTGCATTTTGTTTTTGGAGCTTTAAAGCCTTTTTTTGCTCTTTCTCTACTGCCAAAGCCTGTAAACGTTCAGGATTTGTAGTATACTGCATTTTAACTTCATTAATCTTCTCTTTTGCTTGAGACTTTATTGTCTTTATTGCAGCCTTACGTTTTGCTGCTAAAGATTTTCTTGTAATCCTTGATGAAATATCTGCCATAAGAACTTCCTAACTATTATTATTATGGGTATCTCTAAAAACTCACCTTTGGTGATTTTTTAGAGAACTCGACGAGTTTTAATTCCTGGTAATAGCAGGAATTAAAACATCGCATTTTCAAAGTTACCTCTAAAAATTGCAATTTTTAGAGGTTCC
>CAJOPO010000401.1 GCA_905236315.1 uncultured Treponema sp. | reverse complement strand
TGCAGCGGCAGCACTCGCAACATTCATCTGTGTAGAAGCGTGAAGCTCAAGATTAGGAAAGAATTCTTGACACATACGAATTACACCAAAATCTTGAACAATTAATCCATCAGGCTTTATTTTATTCAAATACGAAAGAAATCTATAAAGACGCTCTGTTTCGCCCTCTTCACAAACAGTATTAACTGTAACATATATTTTTTTACCTAAGCGATGAACATTCTGAACGGCACCTTCAAACTGATTCCATGCAAAATTGGAGGACCTTAGACGTGCATTAAAACTTTTTAATCCAAGATAAACGGCATCTGCACCTTCTCCTATTGCGGCATCAAGTGCTTCTATGCTTCCTGCAGGTGCTAAAAGTTCTGTCATAAAAATCCTCCACTTACACAAACTATACAAAAAAAAGGCAATGGAGTTCCCATTGCCTTTAAGTCGGGCTAACCGAATTCGAATCGGTGACCCCAAGTCCCCCAGACTTGTACGCTAACCAGCTGCGCTATAGCCCGATAATCATTAGAACTAAAATATCATAATTATTTTTTTTGTTCAAGTATTTATTATGCGTTTTCACAGAAATCAGTTTTGCATTGTAGCATTTTCCTAACTTCACTGTACCTTGTAAATACTGCTTTCTGAGAATCTTTTATAATAATTGTACACAATTATTATAAATCATGACTGGACTGTAAACAAACGGATTTGTTGCACCTAATACTGCTCACATAAAAGAAACAATGAAGGCCACTCTAATTTTACTGCTACCTTTTCCTAAGTTTACTAATATTACACTTAACTAACTATAAAAATTATGCTATACTAACTTATAAAACACTTGAAAATACTAAGGAGATAGTCTTTTAAGATATAATCTTCAAATGTATTTATAGATAGGAGTAATTATGGCAGATACAATGCACCCTTTACAAAAAAATCCAAACTGGAAAGGTCGTCGAGGTCCTGTAGTTTTTGTGATAATGGACGGTGTTGGTTATGGCAAATATGAAGATGGCGATGCTGTAAAAGCTAGCCGCATGAAGTGGTTGGACACATTAAAAAGTCTAAGTCCACAAACAAAACTTAAGGCACATGGAACAGCAGTAGGGCTTCCAAGCGATGCTGATATGGGAAATAGCGAAGTAGGTCATAATGCGATGGGCTGTGGTCGCGTATTCGCACAAGGAGCAAAACTTGTAAGTAATGCAATATCTAGTGGGGATATGTTTAAGGGCGACACATGGAAAAAACTTGTTAGCAATGTGAACACCAAAAACTCTACATTCCATTTTATTGGTTTACTTTCTGACGGAAACGTACACTCTCACATAGACCACTTAAAAGCAATGATAGAACAAGCCCATAAAGATGGCATAAAAAAATTACGAGTACACGCACTATTAGATGGACGCGATGTAGAGCCAACAAGCGCACTAGACTACTTTAAGCCTTTTCAAGATTTTCTAGCTTCATTTAATGATGTAGATTATAGCATTGCCTCTGGTGGCGGACGTATGTTTATGACAATGGACAGATACAATGCAGATTGGAGCATGGTAGAGCGTGGTTGGAAAGCCCATGTTCTTGGAGAAGGCAGACAATTTGCAAGTGCAACAGAAGCCATAGAAACATATCGTAAAGAAATTCCTGGTATTCTTGACCAAGATATGCATGAATTTGTGATTGCAAAAGATGGTAAACCAATAGGGACAATAGAAGATGGCGATAGCGTAGTCTTCTACAACTTCCGTGGTGACAGAGCATTGGAAATAACTAATGCCTTTGAAACTCCAGATGGACAATTCAATCATTTTGACAGAAAACGTCTTCCAAAAGTAGAATATGCAGGAATGATGGAATATGACGGTGATTTGCATATTCCTCATCAGTTCCTTGTAACCCCACCTGCCATTGACCGTGTAATGGGTGAATATTTAACACAAAGTGGTGTTAGACTACTTGCAATAAGTGAAACACAAAAATATGGCCATGTAACATACTTCTTTAATGGTAATAAGCTCGGTAAGTTTGATGAAAAGCTAGAAGACTATGAAGAGGTAAAAAGTGATGTTGTTCCTTTTGAGCAGCGTCCTTGGATGAAGTGTGCTGAAATAACAGACCGCGTTATAGAAGCCATTCAAAGTGGTAAATATGACCATATAAGGCTAAACTATCCTAACGGCGATATGGTAGGCCACACTGGCGTATTTAATGCTGTTGTTTGCTCTATGGAAGCTATGGACTTACAACTTGGTCGCTTAAAGAAAGCTATTGATGAAGCAGGTGGAATACTCTGTATTACAGCTGACCATGGTAATTCTGATGATATGTATGAACATGGAAAAGATGGCAAAGTAAAGCTAGATAAAAATGGAGAGCCTATGGCAAAGACAAGCCACAGTTTAAATCCTGTTCCTTGTGTAATTTACGACCCAGAGTTTAAAGGCGAATATGATAATACCAAACTAAATGATGGTTTAGGAATTTCTAGTTGGTCTGCTACTCTTATAGAACTTATGGGCTTTATGCCTCCAAGTGACTATGATAAGTCTATAATTAATTTAAAATAGTGGTGATGTTACATAAAGTATGCTGACAAATTGAAGTTAGTCATTTTGAGCAAAAAGGCGTTGTCCGCGAAACATCTAATTTTAGATTCTTCGCGAACAATGCCCCATCACTTAAAATGACAATCGCGCATACATTTTGAAACATCTTCCCACTAATTATTAAGGGAACCTCGAAAAACTCCCTTTCAGAAAGTTTTTCGAGGTTCCTGCGAGTTGTAAGTCGCTATAATAGCGCGACTTAC
>CAJOPO010000400.1 GCA_905236315.1 uncultured Treponema sp. | reverse complement strand
GTAAGTCGCGCTATTATAGCGACTTACAACTCGCAGGAACCTCGAAAAACTTTCTGAAAGGGAGTTTTTCGAGGTTCCCTTTAATAATTGACAATAGATAACTTATTCTTTATTCTATTATAATAATGCACAGAAATGCGTTTGTATTGTCAATAGCACTTTTATGTGGCCTTTTATTAATATCCTGTGAAAAACAACGAAGGACACTTGCTTTAGAAGAAGATAAAGGTTTTTCTCTTGAATATGGAAATTTTGAAGATGAATTGAATGTATTTGATTTTAATAAAATTGGTGATATAGATACTTGTATAGCAATGAGAGATGGTTTTTATTATGTTGCTAATGGTGCTTCAAAAAAAATAATGGAGTTTAATAGTTATGGGGATTTATTAAATTTATATTATAATGATGAGGCAAACCCAACACCATCTTTTGCTTCGGAAGAGCAAGTTGTAAGTGTAACTCGTAAAGCGACTGCGTATCCCTTTAATAAAATTACTTCTATTGCTGTAGATGCACGACGTTATTTATATGTTGCAGATTCTCTAACATTAGAGCGGCAAGAGCAAGATACAGAAATAAATCAGATTTTAGGGCAAGTTATTTTGCGCTTTGATAATAGTGGTAATTTTATAGATTATATAGGTCAACAAGGACCTGGCGGAACTCCATTTCCATATATAAAAGATATTTTTGGTACTAATAATAATGAGTTAGTTGTTTATTGCCTTGTTAGTGGAAATCCGTTCATTTATTGGTTCAGTAGTTCTGGAGCCTTGCTTTATACAATAAATATAGACCGTTCTTCTATTCCAAATCCTTATAAATCAACAATAGGGGACTCTTGGTTAGAAATTGAAAACGTAATTCCTGATTATTCTAAACGTAGTCTATATGTAAAAGTAGACTATTTTAAAACACATATAGATGAAACTACTCATTTGCAGTCTGGAATAGATTATGCAGAAACAATAGTGTATACAATGGACGTAACAAATCAATCTTATTCTTCACCTCTTTCTATAAGTCCTTATACAGAGCCTTTAGAAGAAGGCTTTACAGGTGGCGGATATAATATTCCTTATGATTTTCTTGGTGTTTCCGATGATGGCTGGTTCTTTTTTGCCGTTAGCACAAGTAAGGGGTTTAACGTTCTTATGGTTCAAACAGAGGGGCAACATATAATTACAAGAGATATTGCTTTAGACCATAAAAAAAATCTTTTTTATAGTTTTAGTCTAAGTAATACTGGTATTATTTCTGTATTGCTGTTGCAGGGAGAAAAAGCTTTTGTAAACTGGTGGCGTACAGATAATCTTATACAAGCCGTTATCAAAAATTAGGAGGGATTATGTTTGGAGATAATATGATTGACGGCTATGCAGAAGGTGAAGAACCTCTCGTTTTTTATCATAAAAATGGAGAATATAGACAGTATGAGTCTAAGCAGTATAGAGATTTAGCTACAGGAGAAAATCAGCCTAAAAAAGGTCTTTTTAGAGTATTAGTAAATACTAAAGGCAACAGGTTAATGCTTGTTACTGTTTGTATGTGTGCTGCCCTAGTTTTTATGGTAAGTCTTTTAGCACGTTCCCCTAATGAAGATGTTGTAGGCTCTGTTGTATGTTCTTTAAGTGCTATATCTATGGAAGATGAAGTTATTGTAAGTATAAAATTAACTCCTTATTCTCAAAAAAAAGAGAGCGAAAATGCCCCTTGTACCTTAAATGCAAGTATTGTAGCTTATAATAAAGATGGTCTACCTATTGAAAATGCAGAGATTTCTTATAAATACGACCCTGTTGCAGAAAAAAATGGAGCTTACATGCGTTATAAATTTGATAATCTTGATGTAATTAATGGTTTTGATATAAGTAAAATAGAGTGTGATGTTTCTAATGGCGAAGTACAAAAAAAGCTTAAATGTGGAATAGAAAAACATTAAGACAAGTTCTAAAAAACTTGTGTTTTAATTTGTGTTAATATAAGGGAACCTCGAAAAACTCCCTTTCAGAAAGTTTTTCGAGGTTCCTGCGAGTTGTAAGTCGCTATAATAGCGCGACTTAC
>CAJOPO010000399.1 GCA_905236315.1 uncultured Treponema sp. | reverse complement strand
GTAAGTCGCGCTATTATAGCGACTTGCAACTCGCAGGAACCTCGAAAAACTTTCTGAAAGGGAGTTTTTCGAGGTTCCCTATATTTATTCTATTATAACTCCCATTAATATAACGTTTTAGTGGGAGTTATTTATTTTATTCCAATATTGTTATTTCTACACGCCTATTTTTAGCCTTACCACTTGCTGTAGAGTTATCCGCAATAGGCTTTCTTCCACCACTTCCTTTGCATATAAATTGATTTGCAGATAGACCTCTCTTTATAAGAGCTTGCACAATAGAGCGGGCACGTTCCTCAGAAAGTTGCTGCTCCCCCCTTGGATTACCTGTACTTGCAGTATGACCTTCCACTAAGAACTGCCCACCCTCAACTTCTTTTAATACAGAAGCTATTTGGTCTAAACGTTTTTCCTCGCCCTGTAAAAGTTCTGCACTATCAGGCTTAAACTGTAAATTTTGTATGGTAAGCCTAATTCCTGCCTCAGTATTGTCTACAGTTATATTTTTATTCACATCATCATTTCCATTAGAAATAGAAGAAGTAAGCCTTTCAACAGAAGAATTATTACTGTCAGATGCCTTTTTACCACGCTTATCATCTTGTTGCTTACTATTACCTGTAGCAGTGTCTTTTGTTATGTTTTCAGCTGTATTCCCTTCACTCTCTCCGCCATTCTTTTTTGCGTTTCCTTTGTTATCCACATTTTGAATAGAAGCTATAGCAGGAGTATTTTTTGAATTATCATCAAAACCAGTATTAGTATTTGTATCATTAGGAGAAGATGGTAAGTTAGAGGCAATTTCTGTTTTCTTTTCTAATTCTTTTGCCTTTTCATCATCTATAGAGGCAACCCTCTGCAATGCATGAATTATGCGAGAACGGTCTATTGACGGTGGATATTCTGTAAAAAGTGATATAGTACCTTTAAAAGCTACTTTTAATCCATCTGAATAAACAAAATATTCATCAACAATATCATTTGCTTGTATCATTCCGCCTGTCTTAGTGCTTATATAGAGAATAGCTTTATGACTTCCCTGCGCTTCTACTATATCAGGGTCGCCAGAAAAATCTATATGAAAACGCATTCCATAGCGTGTTGCCCAACGAGCAGAAACCACATAGACATCTTCCCCATGCAAGATATCTTTTTTTTCATATTTATACTCAATAAATATGGGCATACGTGTAATAATTCCCTTATTCAACGGGTCTACAGCACGAACAGCAGAAGCCTGCCATGAGTCGCCTTCTTTTATTTGTTTTGATGGATAAGCTGGAAAACTACGAAAAGAAGGATAGCCGTTATCTTCTTGCATAACTAGCTTTCCTTCTGAATCTATAGTAAAAACGGATGGTATGGCTTCTTGTATTCCTGTAGCGACATTTCTATTTTGACGCTTTGTTTGTTCCATAACAAAAAAATTACCATCATATCTAGAAAGTTCCTTCGCTCTATCTTCTGGACTACTTATATTTGTAATAAACGAGCGTACTTCTTTACTAACAAGCCCTATATATTTATCGTTATCATAACGACGCAGATTTGTGCGCTCAATTAATGTATAATTTCTATCTCCGCGATACGCAATATTTATCTGCTTACTTTGTTCTGTTTGTGCCCAACTATATGAGCTAACACACAACAAAACAAAAATAAACTTAAAGCTCGCATTTCTCATAGCCGCCCCCTATTTACTTAGAAACATTAAGAACCTTCACATTTTCTAGCCATAATAGAGGCGGCTTTTCAATACTCTTTAACACTTACAAAAGATATTAGCGACACTTTAAGTTTACAAAGTTTTACAAAACTGCCTCTTATTAGTCTTCGTCTATATCAGTACAGTAAACATCATATTCAAGACCATTAATAGATACTTTAGTTTGATATGCTATTGTGTAGCCCTGAATAGCGTCATATAAATCATCTAGTTCATCTTCATCTCGAATATCTTTCTCATCTTCTGTTTCTAATAAAGAAGATGCAGCCATACTGTAGACAAATTTATTGTCGGAAGTATTGCGACCAAACACAACATAAAGTAAATTAGGTACACTATCTGTTCCCTCTAACAAATAATATATATATGGAAAATCCCCAGAAGTATCTGCACAACTGCTACTATGTTCAAACTTTACATAGTAAACACCCTCACTACCATCTGTAGCAATACCTTTATAGCCAAGATTTTCGCGCTTTGCTATAGTCTTTACAAGGGTTGCAAGTTGTTCTGCAGAAACTTCTGGAACATCTTCATCCTCTTCTTCATAGTCATCATTATCATCGTAGTAGTAGTCATCATCTACATTTTCAGCACGCCCTAGATAATAACCATTACGTGAGCCACCCCACTTTTGATAATCATCATAGTCGGCAATATCTCCTGCAACACCTTCGTTTACATATAAGTATTCACCGTCCGCATATATAACGGCAGAAGCGGCTTGACTATCACGGAATACATACAAAAGAGCTTCTCTTTCAAAAGAATTAAACTCAATATGTGTTGGACGTGCTATAAAAACTTCATCAACAGCAGAAGCCTTAAAAGCATTTTCTCCTATAACACGCACACTATAAGGGATATTTACAGTTTTTAGATTTGTACATTTAAAAAATGCATACGAATCTATAGCCATCAAGCTTTCTGGTAATTTTATGCTCTCTAAACTAGAGCAGTTTGAAAAAGCAGATTCTGGTATTCTAACTAAACTAGCAGGAATATTTACATTCTTTAGTTTAGTGCAGTCTGAAAATATCCCCGCACCTAATTCCTTTACAGTATCAGGCAAAACTACAGTTTGCAAAGTATTTATTGATGATTTAAATGCACCAGAGGCAATACGAGTTACTGGAATATTCTTAAAAGTTTCGGGAACTTGTATAGTTTCTGCATCTTTTATATAACATTCCAAAATAACGACTTCATCACCTTGATAACGAACCAAATAATTACCACTATCATCAAGCCTTTTAGCAAAGACAAATGAACTTAATAAACAAAGCAAAGAAATTAAAATATAATTTTTTCTATTCATATACACTCCTAAAATAAGAATATCACTCTAAAATCTTATCTTTTTATCTGTACCTGCATAATATTCTTTTCTTAAATCTTTTACTTGATTATCTTTTAAATAATCATCAAAATTCATCATGCGGTCTATCACACCATTAGGGGTTATCTCTACAATACGATTCGCAATAGTGCTTATAAACTCATGGTCATGGCTAGAAAACAAAACGACTCCATTAAACTTTACAAGACCTTCGTTTAAACTTTCTATGGACTCCAAATCAAGATGATTTGTGGGGTCATCAAGAATAAGCACATTTGCCCCACTAAGCATCATCTTAGAAAGCATACATCGCACTTTCTCACCACCAGAAAGCACTTTTACAAGTTTTAAACTCTCATCACCTGTAAATAACATTCTCCCTAAAAAGCCACGCACATACGAATCATCTTGCTCCACAGAATACTGCTTAAGCCAATCTGTTATATTTAAATCATTATCAAAATAACGATTGTTATCACGCCCCATATATGTATACTTTGTAGTCTGCCCCCAATTAATTACAGCATTTTCGCAATGCTCCTCACCTGCAATTATATCAAAGAATGAGGTTATAGAGTTGTGCTCCATTCCTACAAAAGCAACTTTTTCACCAGGATGCACAGTTAAAGAAAAATCTTTTAAAAGTACATTTCCCTCTGTATCTTTTGAATTTAGCTTTTCAGCAGTTAAAACAAAGTTGCCTATCTCTCTATCTGGATGAAAATTTACATAAGGGAATTTTCTACTTGTAACAGGAAGTTCCTCTAGTTCAAGTTTTTCAAGAACCTTTTTGCGGCTAGAAGCCTGACCTGCTTTAGAAACATTGCTTGCAAAACGCTGGATGAAAGTCTTTAATTCAGCCATTTTATCTTCACGCTTCTTCTGCTGGTCTTTAGCCTGCTTTTGCATAATCTGACTCATTCTATACCAGAAATCATAATTGCCAGTAAACTGAGTTATCTTTCCATAATCTATATCACAAATAGTTGTGCAAACTGCATTCAAAAAGTGGCGGTCATGGCTAACTACTATCACACAATTTTCAAAATCAATTAAAAAGTTCTCTAGCCAAGAAATACTCTCTAAATCCAAACCGTTTGTAGGTTCGTCAAGCAATAAAATATCAGGATTGCCAAACAAAGATTGGGCTAAAAGTACGCGAACCTTTTGACCTTCATCAAGGTCTTTCATCATTCTGTCATGAAATTCTTCTTCTAAGCCTAAACCAGAAAGCATTTGTTCTATTTGATTTTCAGCTTCATATCCGCCTAATTCTCCAAACTCTGCTTCCATTTCAGCAGCTTTTATTCCATCTTCTTCAGAAAAATCTGGCTTTTCATATATAGCATCCTTCTCTTTTCCTAGCTTATATAATTTAGGATAGCCCATAAGAACTGCTTCTTTTACAGAATATTCATCAAAAGCAAAGTGGTCCTGACTTAATTTAGCAAGACGCTCTCCTGGCGTTATACTTATTTCTCCCCTATCATACTCCTGTTCACCAGAAAGAACTTTTAGGAAAGTAGACTTCCCTGCCCCATTTGCACCAATAATGCCATAACAATTACCTTTTATAAATTTAAGATTAACATCTTTAAACAAAGGCTTTTCAGAAAATTTTAATGTTAAATCTGATACTGTAATCAAAAGATTTCTCCTCCATAAAAAAGGGAGTTTTTTTATCAGCTAAGTTCTAAACTCCCTAAATCCATACTAAAGATACTTCAAAGTCAACTTGATAAATTTATGCTATCGCTTATTTAACTCCAAATAATGATTTTAATGTAGCAAGGAAGCCTTTCTTCTGCTCTTGAGTTTCTTTCATCTTAGGTTTAGAAGAGGCTTTTGCACCTGACTTTGATGAGTCAAAAGTCTGCATATTGGTGTTTTGGACTTTATCAGAATGACTTCTTTCTACATTATTTTTTTTCTTTGAGTTTTTATTTAAAGAACCTTGTTCTTGACTTCCTTGATTTTTTTTGTTCGGTAAATCTTTATTTTTAGAAGATTTTTTATTTTTTACACTCTTCTTAGCTTCCTGTTGTGCTCCAGAAGAAAAATTGCCCCCACCAAACTTTTCTTTATAAAGTTTCATTCGCTCGTCAGTAGACATAGTAGCAAGCATAGCTTCTTCTTCCGCATTAAATACACGACGGTCTCTTCTATATTCTTTTGCAGCCTCTTGATTTCTAGTTGAATAACGACCTCGTCCTTTATAAGAAGATTTTTTTGAATTACTTGAACGTTCTTCTCTGTTTTTTCCCGAGTGCCTATTACGGCTAGAATCATTTTTATTATGACTATCTTCCCTATAGTTTTCAGTTTTTATATACATTCCAGCACTTTTGTCTTCTATAAATAAACTCTCTTCTGCAACAAAAGAAGGAATAGATTTACCAATGTATCGTTCTATAGGTGGTAAGCCATATACATCTTGTTCAGAACAAAAAGTAAACGCCTTTCCTGCCTTTCCCGCTCTAGCCGTTCGCCCTATTCTATGTACATAATTTTCAGCTTCATTAGGAAGGTCATAATTTATGACCATAGCCAAATCATTTATATCAATGCCTCTCGCAGCAACATCTGTTGCAACAAGACATTTTATATCGCCAGCTTTAAAACGCTCCATTATCTTTAAGCGACTTTTTTGTGGCAAATCTCCTATTATAAACTCACTGTCTATACCATTTCGGCTAAGTCTTTTAGAAACAACTTCACAATTTCTTTTAGTATTACAAAAGATTATTAAACTTTCAGGTTTTTCTCTACTAATTATCCCTAAAAGCAATTTTATCTTATCATCGCTAGAAACATGATAGAGTAACTGGTCAATCTCATCAACAGTAACGTTTTCTGCGGCAATAGTAATCTCGCTAGGATTTTTTGTATATTCCCAAGCAAGATTTTTTACATAACTATTGAGCGTTGCGCTAAACAACATAGTTTGTCTTTTTTCTGAACTAGGTAAAACTTTTATAAGAGTCCGTAAGTCAGGATAAAAGCCCATATCAAACATACGGTCAGCTTCGTCTATACACAAAAAAGTCACATTACTTAAATCCATTTGACCGCCTTCGTGTAAATCTATTACACGTCCTGGCGTACCAATCATAATGTCTACACCTTGTTTTAAAGAAGAAACCTGCTTATCATAACCAACGCCACCATAAAAACTATCACATCTTAATTTAGTAAACTTAGAAAGTTTTTTTGCTTCCTCTGTTACTTGAACAGCAAGTTCTCTTGTTGGAACCATTATAAGAGCTTTTTTCTCTTTAGAATCTTGATTTACCAACATTTCTTGAATGATAGAAATCAAAAATGCAGCAGTTTTACCAGTTCCTGTTTGAGACTGTACATATAAATCCTTTCCTTCCAAAGAATTCTTTAACACTTGTTCTTGAACAGGTGTACATTCTATGTAGCCAGACTCAGTAATTCCTTGCTGTAATTGCTCATGCAAGTTAAAATCTACAAAATTCATCACAAATCCTGTTAAACAGCATAAAAAACTGTTCGTTTTATATCTTAAGCACTTCTAAAAACTAATTTTTTTAGAAATTGCCTCTTTTAGTTTGTTTCAAAAGCCTGTTATGTTTTGAAACAAAGTCATCTATAATGTTAGTAATGGGAACCTCGAAAAACTCCCTTTCAGAAAGTTTTTCGAGGTTCCTGCGAGTTGTAAGTCGCTATAATAGCGCGACTTAC
>CAJOPO010000398.1 GCA_905236315.1 uncultured Treponema sp. | reverse complement strand
TATTGCTTCAATAACTCGTGTCTGCTCATCTGCTGCCATACCGTTATAAAGTGGGATAGAAAGTACCTCATCTGCATATTGCTCTGTAATAGGTAAAGTCCCCCGCGTCATATTCAAATAAGAATAGGCTTCAGAAAGATGGGGCGGTATGGGGTAATGTATGATGGTTCCAATTCCCTTTTGGTCAAGATACTGCATTAGCTCATCGCGCTTTTCACTGCGGATTACAAACTGGTGCCATATATGAGTTGCGCCTTCACGGATTTTAGGAAGCGTTATTTTTTCATTATGAAGTTCTTTTAAATAACGCTCGCATATTCGCTTTTTCTCTGCCGCAAGCGCGTCCAAATGCGAAAGCCTTACGCGAAGAAGCCCCGCCTGCATTTCATCAAGGCGAGAATTTGCGCCCACGACTTTGTTATGATAGCGTTTCTCGCTTCCGTAATTCCTGAAGATACGCACTTTTTCCGCAAGCTCCGCACTGTCCGTTGTAATCGCGCCTGCGTCACCAAACGCACCAAGATTCTTTGAGGGATAGAACGAAAAACAGCCTATGTCGCCAAAGGTTCCCGTCATCTTGCCGTTAAAACATGCTCCGTGAGACTGTGCGCAATCTTCAACAAGGCGGAGATTGTATTTTTTGCAAAGCTCCATAATCGGCTTCATATAAGAAGCCTGCCCATAAAGGTGGACTACAAGAATTGCCTTTGTTTTTGCAGTGATTTTCTCTTCGATTTTTGAAGCGTCTATATTGAAATACTCATCAGGCTCCACAAAAACAGGTCTTGCTCCGTTTATCGTAATCCCCATGACGCTTGCAATGTAGGTGTTCCCCTGCACGATGACTTCATCGCCCTTCCCAATGCCCAGCACGCGGAAGGCAATCCACAGCGCGTCAAGCCCGCTCGCAAGCCCCACGCAATATTTTGCGCCAATGTACGAAGCAAATTCCGCCTCAAACTGCTTAACTTCATTCCCTAGAACGTACCACCCAGAGCGAAGTACATCAACAGCCTTCTGTTCAAATTCTTTTTGATACATAAAAAAGCCGCGGTCAAGGCGGTTAGGCATTATTCTTTCCATAATTTACTTCCTTGTTTCTGCTTGTTCTGTATTAGAATCTTCTATAATGTAAGGCGGGCGGTTCCTTGTAGCGTCAAATGTCCTCCACAAGTATTCTCCCAGTATCCCTTGCGTGAGCATGATAATGCCAAAGCTGAACAAATTAAAAACCATTATGGTAGCCCAGCCATTTACTGGAATATCTCCTGTTAGCTTTGATATAATAAGGAAAATGCTCCAGATGATAGCCCCCAAAAATGCAAGCAATCCAATCGTTGAAACAAATTTAATTGGTATAGTAGAAAAAGAAAAAAGCGTATCTGTAACAAGCCTAATTTTCTTTTTTAGCGTCCACTGGCTCTTACCAATTTTACGCTCTAGGCGGGTGTAATAAATGCAGTCAGTCTTAAAGCCAGCCCATAAAATCTGCCCTGTAAGAGCGGAATTCTTTTCATCTAGCATTTTTAAGACGTTTATAACTTTTCTGTCAATTAAATACACGTCAAAGCCCATTTTAGGCATATTGGGAAATGAAGTTTTGCGAACCATCCAATAATACAAATTAGAGAAAAAAATCTGTGTCTTTTTTTCTTCCCTAGCGTTTCTTACCGCAAGAACAACATTGTTTCCCTTTTTCCAACTTTCCACCATATCAAGAATCATTTCTGTAGGCTCTTGTAAGTCGGCTGCTTTTACAACAGCGCAGTCCCCAGTGCAATTCTCTATTCCGCACAGTACGGCAGCGTGTGCTCCAAAATTTCTTGAAAGTGAAAATAATTTGATATTCTTGTCGCCCTTTGCAAGTTCCTGCATAACTTCGTAGCTTTTATCTTTTGAGCCGTCATTTACAAAGACAAGTTCATAGTCATAATCAATAACGTCAATTATCTTTTTTTTAATATCATCATAAAGGGGCTGTAGATTGTCTTGATTAAAATAAATTGGAATGATAATTGAGAGTTTCATTTTTTTACTTCTCTTTCTGTATTGTTGATTTCATTTACAAAGTCGTCATATTTTCTTATGTATTCAGAAGCGTCATAATGTTCGCTTGCAAGGCACAGTAAGACGGAATCTTCACTAAATTCATACATATCCTTCCAAATCATTTTGGGAAGATAAATGCCTGTGTGAGGACGGTTTAGGAAAAACACTGCTTCGTTGCCTTTTCCGTCCTTAACCCTCACTTTACTAGTGCCTGATACATTTATAAGGACAAATTCTGACTTACGATTTGCATGCTGCCCGCGCACTACATCTTTATCAGAGCCGTAAATGTAAAAGATTCTTTTTATATCAAAGGGAATATCTTGGTTGCCTTCCACTATAACAAGATGTCCGCGCTCATCACCGCGTTGTGGAAATTCTAACATCTGCGCCAGCTGAATTACGTTCATAGACATTCACCGCCTGCGTACTCTGCGCTCGCGCCCTGCGTTGTGTATGGAATACAACTATTAAAAAATAAATTGGAAAATATATTGACAAGATGAGAAGAAAATGCTAAACTCTTATACCCCCCCCCTATTACATACTGTAAGCCTAGTCATTACTTGCTCTACAGAGGGGATATTGCTCCTATAAGTAAACATATTTTTATTATACCTTTTTGTTTTACAATATGTCTAGTAGCCTTTGACCACGGAAATCAGTTTTCCGTGTACTACTCACTACTTACTACCCACTATCTTCTAACTAAAAAATGTACTACCTTTACACTCAAAAGGTATAACCTTTAGGGTACGAAGGTACTACCTTTACGATGCAAAGGCTATACCTTTATGCCCCAAAGGTACTACCTTTTTTGCACAATATTTTTTAAGGGAGCCTCTAAAAACTTCAGTTTTTAGAGGCAACTTTGAAAATGCGATGTTGTAAGTCGCGCTATTATAGCGACTTAC
>CAJOPO010000397.1 GCA_905236315.1 uncultured Treponema sp. | reverse complement strand
GTAAGTCGCTATAATAGCGCGACTTACAACATCGCATTTTCAAAGTTGCCTCTAAAAACTGAAGTTTTTAGAGGCTCCCTTAAAGCATAGAGCAGGTTAATCAGTAATTAGTCATACAAACAGAGGATAGAGGTTATGTTTTTTAAGACATTACAATTTAAGGTTATAGCTTTAGTTCTTGCCATTGTACTTGTTTCCAACATAGCTATGGAAATAATATCACGAATAACAGCAACAGGCACTGTTAATTCCACTGTTATACAACTTATGGAATCTGCAAAAAGTTCTGTTGCTGCACGCATTGCAGATGAAAATTCAAAGCAATACCGTGTACTAGAATCCCTTGCAACAATGGATTTTATAAGGGAGCCTAGCGTAAGTCTTTCTTCTAAGACACATCGCTTAAAGGCTGCTACAAAAGTAGGTGCTGAATATGAAAACATCTGTTTTTATGATAAAAACGGCGATAGCATTTCTGCGGCAGGCACTCCTATTAATATGGCATCAAGGGAATATTTTGTACAAGGGATGAAAGGTAATCGCTTTGTAGATGAGCCATTTGTAAGCCCTGTAAACAACAAATTATTGCAACACTATGCAGTGCCAGTTTATGACTATAGTGATAGAATTACAGGTGTTATGACAGCAAATGTCTGGGGAGAAAATCTCTCTAATATGCTAGACCATGTGCAGTTTGGAAAAGACCCAAAGGTAATGGTTCTAAACCGCAATACTGGACTAGTGGTAGCGTCTACTGATGTTCAAGAAGTCTTTGATGCTAAAAACATGAGAAAAGATTCTACAGGCGACCTAGCAAAGCTAATGAATCAGATACTCTCTGGGCAAGATGGAGGCGCACCATTTAATCAAGATGGGAAAAAGATGGTTGCAACATGGGGACCAGTAGAAGACTCTAACTGGACAGTTCTCTGTATGTGTTCTTATAATGACTTCTTTGGTGGTCTAAAACACATGCTCTATATTATGAATATAACCCTTTTAATAATAATTGCAGTTTCCCTTGTTGTAAGCGGTCTTATTGTAAAAACAACTTTAACTCCATTGCTTACCTTACGCAATGCTATTACAGAAATTGCAAGCGGAGATGCAGACCTTACCCGCCGCATAAACGCACGTGCCGAAGGAGAAATTGGCAATGTCGTTTCTGGCTTTAATAAGTTTATTGAAAAATTACAAGAGATAATTAGCCAAATAAAAGACTCTAAAGATACACTGGGAACCGCAGGTATAGACCTAGAAGCAAGCACAGAAGATACAAGTTCTTCTATTACGCAGATACTTGCAAACATAGAAAGCGTTCGTTCTCAAGTAAATAACCAAAGCGAAAGCGTACATCAAACAGCAGGTGCTGTAAACCAAATCGCTTCTAATATAGAATCTCTTGACCACATGATAGAAAAACAAAGCAACGGCGTTTCAGAAGCCTCTGCTGCTGTAGAAGAAATGATTGGTAACATTAGAAGTGTAAACACATCAGTTGCCAAGATGTCTCAATCATTTACAGCCCTTGCAGAAAGTGCACAAAACGGTGTTCAAGTACAAACACAAGTAAATCAGCAGGTAGAAGAAATCCGCGACCTTAGCAAAAACTTACAAGAAGCTAATACTGCTATAGCATCCATAGCAAGTCAAACAAACTTACTTGCAATGAATGCAGCTATCGAAGCCGCCCACGCAGGAGAAGCAGGTAAAGGCTTTAGCGTCGTTGCTGATGAAATCCGTAAGCTTTCAGAAACTTCTACAGCACAGTCTAAAACCATCGGTAATCAGTTAAAGAGCATAAAGAAAGCTATTACAAGCGTAGTAGAAGCTTCATCCCAATCAAATGCAGCATTCCAGACTGTATCAGAGCGTATTCATGACACAGATGAAATTGTGCGTCAGATACAAGCGGCAATGCAGGAACAAGATGAAGGTTCTCAGCAGATAAGTTCTGTATTGCACAATATGAATGATAGTTCTCTTGAAGTTCGCAATGCTGGAAAAGAAATGATGGAAGGCAATAAATCCATTCTTGAAGAAGTGCATAATCTTCAAAATGCCACAACGGCAATACAAAGTAGCATGGAAGAAATGACCAATGGAGCTAGAAAAATAAACGAAACTGGTGTTGCCCTTAGCGAGATTTCTAAACAAGTAAAGCAGTCTATTGACGATATAGGTGGTCAAATAGATAAATTTACGGTATAAAACCTTTTATAAAGCATTAGACCTGTTTTTAGAAAATAATTTTTTTTCAAACAGGTTTAATGCTGATATTGAGAGAGAAGTTCCTGTAGATACGCGCTATCAGTCATGGCACGCTTTACATCTGCATCTCGGCCCTCTTTGTATAATCTAGACATTAGAGCAGTCATTGAAGATATACCTTCATTACGTCCTAGTGCAATGCCGTTATTATAGCTTTCCTTTATGGCATTCGTAATAAATCCGCTTATAAAACCACTCACTTGTAGACCTCCTTCTTCTTTATTTGCAAGATACATAACCTCTTCAACTTCCTCAAAAATATCCGTCTTAGAAATTGCACCTAGCAGATTTAAGACTTCGTGAACGTGAGCCAATTTTAACTTTTCACATTCACGAACGTTTTTAGTCCTTTCGGCTCGCAAATACTCAACTACAAACCTAAAGTCGCCTTTGAAATACGAAATCTCCTCATCAGAAAGCCACGCCAAATCAAACACATTCAGTTTATAATCGTTGATATAAGGCATGAGTTTAGGTTTT
>CAJOPO010000396.1 GCA_905236315.1 uncultured Treponema sp. | reverse complement strand
GTAAGTCGCTATAATAGCGCGACTTACAACATCGCATTTTCAAAGTTGCCTCTAAAAACTGAAGTTTTTAGAGGCTCCCTTATATTTGAAAATACATTTTACCTTGAAAATTGCGATTACAGGGTATATCATATAAAGAATAGTAGTTTTAATGAACGAAAAATTGGAGGAATAAATGAAGGTTCTTGTAATTGGAGGAGCTGGATATATAGGCAGCCATGTTGTAAAAGAATTAATGGAAAAAGGACACACCGTTACGGTATTTGATAATTTATCGAGTGGTCTTTTGCAGAATCTTTTTCCACAAAATGAATTTATAGCAGGCAATATATTACATCCTGATGATTTGGAAAACGCTTTTGCTCGTGGATTTGATGCCTTTATTCATCTTGCAGCTTTTAAAGCCGCAGGCGAATCCATGATAGTGCCAGAAAAATATTCTATAAATAATATTAATGGCACCTTAAATATACTGAACGCTGCTGTAGCGCATAATTGTAAAAATATGGTATTTTCTTCTAGTGCGGCTGTGTTTGGAGAACCTCAATACCTACCTATTGATGAAAATCATCCAAAGGCTCCAGAAAATTACTATGGCTTTACAAAGCTAAAGATAGAAGAGTTTATGGCTTGGTATGAAAAACTAAAGGGACTACGCTTTGCTTCCCTTAGATATTTTAATGCAGCAGGCTATGACCCAACTGGAGTTCTTTATGGCTTAGAGCGTAATCCCGCAAATTTGCTCCCTGTTATGATGGAAGTGGCCTGTGGTAAGAGGGAAAAAGTAAATATATTTGGTAATGACTATAAAACTCGTGATGGCACTTGTATACGTGACTATATTCATGTTACAGACCTTGCTTCCGCTCATGTTCTTGCTCTTGAATATATTTCAAAAGAGAATAAGAGCCTAACACTTAACTTAGGCACAGGAAACGGCATAACGGTAACAGAAATGTTAGAGGCTACACGCCGCATTACAGGTGTAAATATTAAGGCGGAATATGTGGGGCGCAGAGCAGGAGACCCTGCACAACTTACGGCTTCTTCTAAGCTTGCAAAGGATATATTGGGCTGGGAACCAAAATATTCAGATGTAGATACCCTTATAAAATCAACATGGGACGCATATCAGAAATATTATAAAGAAAATAAGTAAGATATGCTAAAAATTAAGGAAAGAGAGTTCTACAGTGTACGTTAAAAAACTGATTTTCGTGCGAGGGTAGAATATCCTATTGACTTTTACTACTATTTGGAATAATATTTTTATATGAATAGAAAACTATTGCTACTATTATGTTTTTTCTCTAAGGCTTGCCGAAATTAAGGGAAAGCATAGTTTTATTCATAAAAGAGTAACTTGCAGACCTGTTGCTTCGGCAGCAGGTCTTTTTTGTTTGTGCAAAGAGGTAATTTTCACCTTTTAAGACTCAAGCAATTAGGAGGTTTTAATGGTAACAGGTATGAATTGTAAGGGAAAATATGCTCCAATAAATGATATTCCATTACAAGAACGTGATTGGCCCAAAAGAAAAATACAAAAAGCTCCCTTATGGTGTTCTGTGGATTTGCGCGATGGCAATCAAGCCCTTGTAAATCCAATGGGGATAGAAACAAAACTTGCCTTTTTTGATTTGCTTGTAAAATTAGGATTTAAGGAAATAGAAGTAGGCTTTCCTGCTGCAAGCGATACTGAATATGAATTTATACGAAGATTAATAGAAGAAAAACGTATTCCAGATGATGTTACCATACAAGTGCTTTGTCAGGCTCGTGAACATCTTGTAAAAAAGACCATAGAATGTTTAAAAGGTGTTCCTCGTGCTATATTCCATATATACAACTCAACATCTCCTGCTCAGCGTAAATATACTTTTGGTAAATCTAAAGAAGAAATAAAACAGATTGCAATAGATGGAGTGCGCTGTATACTTTCCT
The DNA here is from genome assembly GCA_905236315.1 of uncultured Treponema sp. Classification (GTDB taxonomy): domain Bacteria; phylum Spirochaetota; class Spirochaetia; order Treponematales; family Treponemataceae; genus Treponema_D. The sequence continues at coordinate 1,324 of CAJOPO010000396.1, read as the reverse complement.
GCCTTAGTGCAGAAGACCGTTCTCGTATACGCTTAGAATATTCTCCAGAAAGTTTTTCTATGACGGAAATTGATTACGCTGTAGAAATATGTGAAGCGGTAAAAAACGAGTGGGGTTGTTCACCTGATAATAAAATTATTCTAAATCTACCAACTACAGTGGAATGTGCTTCTCCGAATGTTTATGCCGACCAGATTGAATATTTTATAAAGCATATAACTAATAGAGATAGCGTTATCATAAGTACACACTGCCATAATGATAGAGGAACTGGTGTTGCAAGTGCAGAATTGGGGCTTTTAGCAGGGGCAGACCGTGTTGAAGGCTGTTTATTTGGTAATGGAGAGAGAACAGGTAATCTTGATATAGTAAACGTTGCTCTTAATATGTTTAGTCAAGGTGTTGACCCAGAGTTGGACTTGCATGATATTCCTTCCATTGCAGAAGCATATATGAAATTTACGGGAATGGAAATTCCTCCTAGAACACCTTATGTGGGTGAACTTGTGTTTACGGCCTTTAGTGGTAGTCATCAAGATGCAATCCGCAAGGGAATGGCTAGTAGGGCAAATCTTGATAAAAATGCTTTGTGGGATGTTCCATATTTATTGATTGACCCACATGATATAGGGCGACAATATGAAGGAATTATTAGAATAAATAGTCAGTCTGGAAAAGGTGGGGCGGCTTATATACTAGAGGAAGAATATGGTTTAGCCTTACCTAAGGCAATGCATCCTGCTTTAGGTGCTGTGGTAAAAGAAGCTGCTGATGCTGCACAAAGAGAACTTAGCTCTAAAGAAATTTATGAATTGTTTGAAAAGACATGGCTTACTACAGCTAAAAATCTTAAAATTATTGACCTTGCAGAAACTCATGTTGAAGGAAAAGAAAAGGGCAATATGGAAGGAACTGCTTTATGCCGTGCTGTTGTAAATTGGAAGGGCAATCAATATGCCATTGGTGACAAGGGAAACGGACCTTTGGACGCATTCTCTTCTGCCTTAAAGCAGACTCCTGCTCCTCGCTTTAGTATAACGGCTTTCCATGAACATAGCGTGGGTACAGGTAGCAACACTAGTGCTATGGCCTATGTACAGATTACTTGCGAGGACGGTAATCAGTATTGGGGGGCTGGAAGAAGTACAAACGTTGGGCGTGCTGGTATAGATGCTGTTGTTAGTGCCTTAAATCAAATATAGAAAAATGAAATTTATAATAAATAAATTTTTATATATAAGGGAACTTCGAAAAACTCGCCTTCGGCGATTTTCCGAAGTTCCCGACGAGTTTTAATTTCTGATAATAGCAGAAATTAAAACAT
>CAJOPO010000395.1 GCA_905236315.1 uncultured Treponema sp. | reverse complement strand
CTATAGTCTTGCTATTGACTGGATTCGTATTGCTTTTATATAAGGGAAGTTTTATGAAAAAAACAATTTTATCTATTTTATTTTGTTTTCTTGCTTTTAATAATACAATGCTTAACGCTCAAAGTATAGAAACTATAGAAGTATCAAATGATGATAGTTCTAGTCAAGCAGATTCTGAAAAAGAAAAAACTTATGAATACCCACATAAAGAAAAAAAATATCCTTCTGCAAAGCGTCCTAAAAAGCCTTCTAGTGAGCAGATAAGAAATGCAGAAGAAAAAAATCCTGAACATACAGGAAGTGAATATATAGAAGAAACAAATGATACCTTTAAGTATGGTTTAACCGATGAAATTGCAAATCTTATTGATGAACTAACAAAGGCAGAAGACCCTCGTTTTTCTGATAATATTTATGATTTGTTCCAAGTAACAAAAAGTCCTAAAATACGTCAAAAAACCCTTGCTTATTTTGCAAAATTAGAAGACCCCTGCCTTGAAGATTATGCTGTAGAAGTAATAAATGACCCCTATGATGTTAATAAGAATGTTGTTCAGTCTTGCTTTGAATATATTTCTGCAGTCAAGACTTCAGAGGCAATTCCTGGCATAATAGACTTACTTGAAAAAGAAGAATCTGAATATTTTGCACAAGCTCTTTCTTGTTTAGGGGAAATCGGCGGTAAAGAAGAAGCTCTTTTTTTATCTCAATATGTAGATAGAGATGATTTTTCTACTTCAGAAATGCAATCTTTAGTTCGTGTTTTGGGAAAATTAAAAGCCGTAGAAACATGGGATACTTTATCAGAACTTGCACAAGATAAAAATGCTAATGCTTTTGTGCGTGGTTATGCTGCAGAAGCTATAGGTTCTATGGAATTACAAGATTCTGTTTCTATTCTTTCGGATTTATATGAAGATGATGACCCCACACTGCGACAGTATGTAATAAGGGGACTTTCTCATTATAATTCTTCTGATGTTCAAAAGATAATTATTCAAGCCTTAAAGGATGATAATTATAAAGTTAGGTTAGAAGCAATTCAGATTGTGGGAGACCAAAACATAAAACAAGCTGATAAAGATTTGATTTATCATTGTAAGCACAAGGAAGAAAATGTAGTAAAAGAACGCTGTTATAAAGTGCTTGCACAACTAAATACTTCTGATGGTAATGAATATTTAGTTAGCGTAATAAAAGATAAAAAGGCTTCTGATACAGCAAAATCAAAAGTGGCTGCGGCTTTACTAGAGTATAATAATGCTGGTTCTAAAGAAATTTTAGAACTTGCCTCTGATTGCCTAAAAGATGATAAGCGTAAAAATCTGCGATATGCCTTAGGAAAAGAATTTGCTAAATATGGTAGGGCAGAATATGCCTCTATATGTGCAGATTATATTGCAAGTAAAGATGCTGCAACACAAGGCACAGGCTTAGATATTTTTGCAAAAGGACGCTATTCCTCTGTAAAGTCAGCAGTAGAAGAACTTGCCGCCCTTGATAAAGAAAATGAACAAGAAGATGATAATTCTAAGAAAAAGCGTCCTAATGTAAATGCAAAGAAAGCTCACCACATATTAGATAATATGTAGGGAGAAAATTATCGGAAAGGTATAAAAATCTCTTTTTAGTAAAGACCATTTAATATTCTATACATCATATTTATTTTTTCTTTCTGTGCAGGATTTAAAGAAGTATTTGATGTATCATCTATAAGACGCTCTAGTGAAGATAGGCTTTCATTGAGTGCTGTAGTAAAACCTCTTGAAACTTTAAACCAGTATGTTCCTCTTCCGTCTGTAAAAAGACATATAAAGCCTAGTTCTTTAGATGTTTGTTTTGCCTGCGTTGTGCGCATAATACAGTCTAAAGCATTTATAAGCGTTTCTAAGCCATTATCTTCATTTATGTTTATATTTAATTTTTTAGGCCATTTTTCTGTTTCTAGGGGTTCTAAATATAATACTTTTACAGCTTTTATTATAAGTTCTAGTTTTTCTCCATTTAGAACCGTATAAGCATTTTTCATTGTTATGCAACCATACATACCCTTTGTAGCTTCTACAAGGGAATCACTTCCATTTTCCGCTATGGCTTCCTTAAAGTCTTTCCAATTAAGCATTATTATCTTTTTGCCTTTTACCTTTTTATATTCAAAGACTTTGCCACCTAGCATAATTGAATTTTCGCTTAATTGCTTAGTTTTTGCATTATTTTTTTCTGTCTTGTAATCTTCTTCGTCCTTTTTCTTCAAACCCTTTATTTTAGAAAGCTGACTTTCTAAAGTTGGTGAAATACGCAAAAGTTGATTTTTTGTAAGTGGAGAAACACTCATTGCAAACATTCTGCTTGTTTTTACAATTTCTCCTGCCACTATATAAAGTGGATTTGTGCGGAACATAGCAGAACCTGGATGTATTGTTATATGGTCAGCGGTAAGACTTCTATAGTTTTCTCTTCCTTCGCGTATACATACAAACTGTATCATTCCGCTTGCAATGCAACAAAGATAATCGTCCATACTGCCTTTGCTTGTTATAGGTAGTTGCAAACGCTTAGAAACTATTTCTTCTAATTGCAATTTTATATTAAATATTTCTGCCATTATGCGTTCATCTAAGTAGTTTCTCTTGCAGAATTTTTCTTTATCTTGTGCAGAACCATAAAGACGAAATAGTTTTATATAGGTAACAAAATCTCCTTGAATGTCAGAAAATGAATGATGTGCTTTACGAGCATCCATTTCTTCTCCTGCAGGTAAAATGAATGGAGAGGAAGCACTTAAAAAAGAAGCTGCAATAAGAACCTCTTCTAATACTGAAGGATAGCGCAATATGCTTTCTACAATAATTCTGCTTACTCTAGGCTCAAGCGGAAACTCTACCATTAATTTACCTATGTTGCTAAGGTTTCCATCATCTTCTATAGCTTTTAACATGCGTAGTGTATTTACAGCACCTATAAGCCCTTCTTTTCCTGGCGGAGAAATAAAATCAAATTTTTCAAACTCTGTAATTCCTAATTCAGACATTCTAAGAACTACTTCGCTTAAATCTGTACGATATATTTCTTCTGTTGTATATGTTTGCCTTGTGTCAAAATCTTTACGAGGATAAAGCCTATAACAAGTACCCGGACAAGTTCTTCCCGCTCTTCCTCGCCTTTGGTTGCAACTGGCTTTGCTAACAGGTGTTTCTACAAGACTTGAAGTAAATGTTCTAGGACTATAAAAATTTAGTTTTGCAAGGCCTGAATCTATTACTGTTGTTATTCCGTTTATTGTAACAGAGGTTTCTGCTATATTTGTGCTTAATACTACTTTTCGCTTTCCTAAGGGGGCTGGGTCAAAAACTTTTTCCTGTTCTTCTTTTGGCAATCTGCCATATAGGGGGACTATATGTATTCTGTTTTGGAAGCGAGATTCATATAAACATTGCATGGTGTCTTTTATAATTTTTTCGCCAGGTAAGAATACTAAAATATCCCCATCATCTCCATTATCTAGGGCTAAATCTATTGTATTTTGTATTTTATTAATAAGAGCTTGTGAAGAAGCATCATTTGTTGTACTAGCTGGTAGTTCTGGTGGGTCATAAATCATTGCGACAGGAAATACTTGCGTATCTATAGTTACAATAGGGCAGCCGTCAAAGTATGTACTAAAAGCTTCTGCATTCATGGTTGCAGAACTGACTATAACTTTAAACTCTGGGCGTGCGCTCAGAACTCTTTTTAATAATCCCAATACAAAGTCTATATTTAAACTTCTTTCATGCGCTTCATCTACCATTACTACAGAATAACGGCTCATCCATGGGTCTAATTTCATTTCTTGTAGCAATATGCCATCAGTCATTATCTTTATGCGTGTAGAAGCATTTGTTTTATCTTCAAATCTATATTTATATCCTACAAGGCCTGGATAATCAGTTTTTAATTGCTTTGCTATAAACTCACTTACGCTAAGAGCCGCAATACGTCTAGGTTGAGTTACTGCAATTATTCCATTAGAAGAATAGCCTGCTTCGTGTAGAATAACAGGTATTTGAGTTGTTTTTCCGCTACCAGTGGGACTTTGTACTACTATTACTTGATGTGTTTTTAAGGTTTCTAATATTCTTTCTTTTTGTTCATAGACGGGAAGACTTTTATAATCTATTGACATATAGTGGTTCCTTGTATTTGTTCCATTAATAATTTTCTCTTTTCCAGATAATCTGCCCAAATATTATGATTTTCTTTGCGTAATTCTTGTATAAAATTTTCATTAAGAACTTTTATAACGAACATTGACTCTGGAGTTATATATGTTGTAAGGAGTACAGGATTTACCTGAACTATGCTTATTCCGTTTTCATCTTTTTTAAATCTTACCTGTGCCATATAACCATCTCCTGTGTAATCGCGATTTGTTTCTGGCTTTGTAAAACTAGGATTGGTTCTTTGTGCACTTATGGAGTTTCCCATAGAATAAAATATCATCTTTCTAGGAAGTCCATTACTATCGGCAATAACTTCCCATTCTTTTGAAACATGAGGATGATTTACCCACACTACATCAACACCTGCTTCTAATAATTGATAATAGAATTCTCTTTGCTTTGGCTCCACGCTAAGTACATATTCCGCTTCTCCACAGTGTATGCTACATACAAATAAATCGTGGGGGTGTTCCTTTTGGAGTGTTGTTATATCAGATATAAAACGTTCTCTGTTTTTTTGTGTAGGATAATAATAATCTATATATGAAGAATATGCTCCTGTGTTTAATATTTCTGTCATTGCAACAAATAAGATTTTCCAGCCATTTGTTTCTATAAGCTGCCATGTAAGGGGGGCATTTTCCTTTTCTTTAAGGCCTGCAGAATAAACAGGACGCTCAGAATCTTTAGTCTGTTCTCTTTTAGCATCAAACCAGTTCTTTGTTGCTTTTATGCCTTCTAAAAATTGGTCATTAGTATGATTGTTAGCAAGACTAAACACATTAAAACCTGCATCTATTGCAGCTTGCGCATATTCTCCATGCACATTAAAATTGGGATAAGAAGAGTAGGGAAGGGTATCGCATACAGGTGTTTCTAAATTTGCAAATGCTGCATTGCTTTCTTTTAATAGGGGAACAATATCTTGATATATTTTATCAAAATGTCCTTTATTCCAATTAGGCTTATGAGCCATTAGGTCGCCTGCAAATGTGAGCAGAATTGTGTCTTCATTTAAAAACTCTGTTTGAGAGGTGAGTATTTCTGTTCCATCTGCAAAGGTATTTTCCGATTCTTTGTAAACTTCAACTTCTATTTCTGTTTGTGTATCTTGTTCTGTTATAGAAGTTGAACTACAAGAAATAAAAAAGACAAGTGAATATATAGACAAAAACAAAATAGTCTGCATAGAAAATAAATTTATAATGCCTTTTTGAGAATGTCTTAATTTATTACTTGCCTTTCTTATTATAAACATTAAGCTATATGTTATTTTGCACCTGCTTGTACAAGTGTTATTGCACTTGTAACTACTATCTCATCACTTGTGCAACCTCTGCTAAGGTCGCTAATAGGTTTTGCAAATCCTTGTAATATAGGACCATAAGCATCTGCGTGTGCAAAACGCTGCACGAGCTTATATCCAATGTTTCCAGCTTCTAGGCTTGGGAAAACCAAAGTATTTACTTTTCCTGTAATAGGGCTTCCTGGAGCTTTTTTTGCAGTTACTTCTGGAATTAAAGAAGCATCTGCTTGTAATTCTCCGTCTAAAAGTAATTCTGGAGCTTTTTCATGTGCTAATTTTACAGCTTCTTGTACCTTTAATACATCTTCTAGTTTTCCACCTGAACCCTTTGAAGAGAAAGATAGCATTGAAACTGCAGGTTCTGCTCCTAATAATTCTTTACAACTTTTTGCAGAAGCTATGGCAATGTCTGCAAGTTGTTCGCTAGTAGGACGGGGAACTACAGCGCAGTCTGCAAATATCATAAGACCATCTTTACCCCACTTACTATCATGAGTGTCCATAACAAAGCAGGAAGAAGCTGTTTTTGAGCCTGGTTCTGTACCTATAACTTTTAAACCTGCTCTTAACAAATCTGCAGTTGCAGATAAAGCTCCTGATACCATAGCATCAGCTTTACCCATGCGAACCATCATTGCACCAAAACTTAGTGGGTCTTTTAATATATAAGCCTTGCCTACTTCTACGCTAGGTACTTCTGGTTCATTTGTTTTTTTGTTTATTTTGCCCTTTCTTAATTCAAAGTATTCTTTACCAAAGTCATCAAGCCATTCGCTTTCTTCAGGATTTACTATATTTATTCCATCGAGTTTTACACCTTTTGCAAGTGCAACTTTTTGGATTTCTTCTTTTTTTCCTAGCAATGTTACTGTTGCTGCAAGTTGTTCTTCTACTATTTTAGATGCTGCAATTACAGTGCGCTCTTCTGTGCCTTCTGGAAGTACCAAACTATTTTGATACTCTCTAGCCTTTTTTTTCATTTCTTCTACAAAATTCATTTTACAAACCTCATATAATAAGTATAAACTCATTATATAAAAAACTCAATAAATATCTATGGAAAATTAAAAATGAAAATTGTAACTATATATTCAATCTATTTGTTCAAATGATTTGCTTTGTTAAAAAAATATTGTTATATACTCATTTATAAGTAGATTTTAGCCGAAATAAAAGAGTATGAAGAAGTCTGTTAGCACTGGAAAAAAAAGTAAAATTACAATTATATCTCTTTGTTTGCTTATAGCGTATGCAGGGCTTTCAGCACAAGAGACAAATAAAACCCACGTAGTTCAAAAAGGGGATACAATTTATTCTTTAAGCAGAAAGTATGGCGTATCTGTAGATGATATATATTCTGCTAACAATATGACTTCCTCATCTGTTATATGGGTAGGTCAAAGGTTAACAATTCCTTATAATATTTCCTCTGACTCTACAAAATCAGTTTCTTCTAGCTCAAAGCCTCATTCTAGTGATACATATACAGTTCAGAAAGGAGATACTCTATATCATATTGCAACTATAAATGGAATTACTGTAGATGAACTTAAACGATATAATAATATATCTGATAGTTCTGTATTAAAAGTTGGGCAAAGGTTAAAAATCCCTTCTAAAGACTCTCTCGAAGAACAAAAAAATACATCTGAAAAATCTCAACCTGCAAATACAAGTGCTTCTAATAATGATTCTAAAACTAAAGTGGAGGATATCTCTCTCCCTGATTTGCAATCTAAGGACCCACGTGTTTATAGTTCTAAGCAAGGAGATTCTAGCCTTGTATGGCCTGTAAAAAATCCTTCTGTTACGTATACAAAAGGAAAAACTAGTGGTGTGCAGCTTTCTGCCCAAAAGAATGAAGATGTTACAAGTATACGAGCGGGAACTGTTATGTATGTAGGTAACTATAGAGGTTATGGGCAAGTAGTTTTTGTGCAAGACAAAACAGGTTATATTTATGCCTATACAGGATTAGCATCAATAGCAGTAAAAAAAGGTGATTATGTTGTTTTTGGTGATGCCTTAGGTAAGGCAGGTACTGATGGAATAAAAGGTACTTCGCAAATTATGCTTATGGTATATAAAAAATCTACACCTATAGACCCTGCAACTGCACCTAGAGGATAGTGATATGTCAGAAAAATTATACGTTGGAAATTTAAACTTTTCTACTTTGGAAGATACATTAGAAAAAGTTTTTTCCCGCTACGGTGAAATTACTTCTGTTTCTATTATAAAAGACCGCAATACAGATAAATCTAAAGGATTTGGTTTTATAGAATATTCAGATTCTTCTAGCATACAAAAGGCTGTATCTGCAATGGATGGAAAAGAATTAGATGGACGCAAACTTAGGGTAAGCGTTGCACAGGATAGAAATTCTCATAATTAAAAATATATCATGAACAAAGCACAAGAAGATTTTTTGCCAAAGGAGTTTTTTGAATACATTGCTCCTAATGCCCCACGTGCAGATATTATACAAGAATATCTTGCAAGTAGGGGGGTAAAGTCTGTTCGTACTGTTATAGATGGAAAAAAACATATTCTTGTTCAATTTCCTTCTTATGCCTATAATCCTCAGTTTAGAATAAAAACTGTAGTTGCCCACTATGATAGGGTGGAAGGCTCTCCTGGTGCTAATGATAATAGTGCTGCTGATTGGCAAATAATGAAGTGGGCAACAGAACTTGCCGTATATAAAGATTTTCATAATGTAAGAATTTTTTTTACAGATGGGGAAGAATTAGGCTGGAATACAGGAGTAACAGAGCAAGGGGCTTTTGGAATTGCTAGTGTATTTAAGCGACTTGGTATTGTAAATGATGATATTTACGTTTTTGACGCTTGTGGTCGTGGAGAAGTTCCTATCCTAGCGCGTACGGCCATTCCTTCTAAAGCACCAAAGACATTCATAGATAAATTTAATTATTTATATAGCAGGACCCAAGACATTTTACGTAGGGCAAGTCCTGGTAGATGGATGAACCTACCTGTACCGTATAGTGATAATGCTTCTTTTCTTGCATGTGGTATTCCTGCTGTTGCAATAACCATGCTT
>CAJOPO010000394.1 GCA_905236315.1 uncultured Treponema sp. | reverse complement strand
TTGATAAAGACCGGCATAACGGAATGTATTATCTTACAGGCAGCCAGCAGTTTAAATTGATGGAAAAAGCAACAGAAAGTCTTTCCGGCCGAATTGGTATTGTCCAATTATATTCTCTTTCTTCTCGGGAAATTCGTGGTGATGATTTTTCTGATAGCTTTATTCCGACAAAAGAATATATCTTGGAACGGAATAAGGCTTTTATGAATTACGATTTTTCTGTTCAAAATGTGTGGAATCGAATTTTTACAGGGGGATATCCTGAAGTATTAAAAAATACAGTTAGTCCAAAAGATTTTTATGCGCAATATCTGAAAACTTATATTGAACGCGATATAAAGAATTTAAGCCAGGTTGCTAATGAAATGCAATTTTTACAGTTTATAACGGTGGTTGCCTCTCGTACAAGCCAGCTTGTAAATTATGGCGACCTTGCCCGTGAATGTGGCGTTAGCGAAGTTACTGCAAAAAAGTGGCTTTCTCTGTTGGTGTCGTCGGGCATTGTGTATTTATTGAAGCCGTATTCATCCAATGTAGAAAAGCGTGTGGTGAAAACTCCAAAACTTTACTTTATGGATACGGGACTTGCGGCGTATCTTACAAGATGGACAAGCCCAGAGGTTATGCAAAGTGGTGCTATGGCAGGTGCATTTTTTGAAACATATGTTGTGAGCGAAATAGTGAAGTCTTTTGCAAACAATGGCGAGGATGCGCCGATTTATTTTTACCGCGATAAGGACAAGATTGAAATTGATTTGCTTATAGAGCAGGATAATACGCTTTATCCTCTTGAAATAAAGAAAACTGCGACACCAAAGTCTGACGATGCAAAAAACTTTTTTATTACAAGCAGGATAAAAAATGTGCAGATTGCCCAAAGCATTATCGTCTGCAGAACAAATAAAGTTTCTTCGGTAAAGAGGGGCGAAACAACGGCATTGATAATACCTGTAGAGTTTTTATAAATCTAATATTCTTTGACATTTCTATTTAGGGATATTAACACTGCGCACGGTCAGAGTTATCTTAATATCTAATAACGCGTATAATCAGAACTATTTGCTTACTTAATAATGCGTATAGTCAGACTTATTTGCGTATTTAATATTGCGCACTGTCAAAATTCATATTATAATTATGCTATGAATGAGGCAGAAACTATATTCAGAAGAAAATTTTACGAAAAACTCTTGGCTTGGAAGAAAGAAAGTCGTGGGACTACAGCCGCACTTGTTGAAGGCGCTCGTCGTATCGGAAAGTCAACCTTGTGCAAGGAATTTGCAAAAAATGAGTACAAAAGCTTTATCCTTATTGATTTTGCATTGGTAAAAAAGAATGTGAAGGATTTATTTTTTAATCATCTTGATGATTTGGACACCTTTTTTATGCTTCTACAAACCACATTCGGGGTAACTCTTTATGAAAGGGAATCTGTGATAATCTTTGATGAGGTTCAGAAATTTCCTCGTGCACGCGAAGCCATAAAATATCTTGTAAAAGACGGACGATATGATTTTATAGAAACAGGCTCTCTTATTTCCATAAAAGAAAATGTAAAGGATATTGTGATTCCTTCTGAGGAGCGGCATTTTAAAATGTATCCTCTTGATTTTGAAGAATTTTGCCTGGCACTTGGAAAAGAAAAGCTTGTTGAATACATAAAACGCTGTTTTTCAAAAAGAGAGGCTCTTGAAAAAAATCTTCACAATGAAGCTATGCTTGTTTTTAAGCAGTATATGCTCGTCGGGGGAATGCCTCAGAGTATTCTTGCATTTATACAAAATTCAAAAAGCTTTGAAAAATCAGATAGGGTTAAACGAGACATTTTGAATCTCTACCGTGATGATATTATGAAAATTAAGGCAAGGTATAGAAGTAAAGTTCTTGCGCTGTTTGACCAGATTCCTGGTCTTTTGTCCAGACACGAAAAGCGGGTTGTGTTTAACGAGATTGCAGAAAATTCTTACGCAGAGCAATACGAGGAAACATTTTTCTGGCTTTCAAATTCAATGATTTCTAATGAATGTTTTTTGTGTAATGATCCGAATGTTGGGCTTTCTGTAAATGAAAATCGTACTTATATAAAGTGCTATCTTTGTGACACAGGACTTTTGTTTAGTCATGCTTTTGATGAAAATGAACTTGTTGAAGAAGAAATTTACAAGCAGATTCTAGAAGATAAGTTAGGGCTAAATGAAGGTATGTTTTATGAAAACATAATTGCTCAAATGCTTACGGCAAACGGTCATAAACTGTTTTTTTACACCTCGTACAATGAAGAAAAGCATCGTAACGATATTGAAATTGATTTTTTGCTTTCAAATAACAGTAAGCTGAAATTCAAGGTTTTTCCGCTAGAAGTAAAGTCTGGAAAAAATTATACAACAGCCTCTCTGGAACGGTTTTCTGAGAAATTTAAAAGCCGCATTGGAGAAAGCTTTATAATTCATCCAAGAAATCTTACAGAAAAAAATGGAGTTCTTTGCATTCCGCCTTATATGGCAATGTGTCTTTAAAATATTTTCTCATTAGTTTTCCCATAAAATAGAAATGGTCGCAAAATGCACGAAAAAAATATAAAGTGCATTTTGCTTACCAAGTTTCTTTTCTGAAACTTGTCAAACGAACGGTAACTAAACTGCCTTTTAAAAGAAGGCAAAAGGAGACCGTTATGCTAGAAGTGTGTGACACTGTCCTGCCCAAAGTGAACTTGGACTTTTTTAGGAAAGCTTATAAGGTGTTCTAAACCAGCTGCTTGCCCCTGTCATGCAATTTCTAAAGGCAGCCGCATCAAAAGCATCCACGACTGTGCAAACGACGCAATTTATGTGATACCTC
>CAJOPO010000393.1 GCA_905236315.1 uncultured Treponema sp. | reverse complement strand
GTTGTAAGTCGCTATAATAGCGCGACTTACAACATCGCATTTTCAAAGTTGCCTCTAAAAACTGAAGTTTTTAGAGGCTCCCTAAATCTATATCAATTTCAAATGGCTCTGCAATAAAGTGCTTATACCCCTGTTTTTCTAAGAAATCCTTTACGAGCGGAATTGAATAGATGTTGTAATATGTTTCTTGATAGGGAGCACTTTCACCTTTTAGTTCATAGTCTGTAAGGCGTATTTGATAGTTAATTTTCCCCTCATAAAAAAGGGAACTAAATGCCATCCATTCAGGCTTTAACTCACAGACTTTCTCTACAGGCACTTTCCAGTCTTCAAGCCAAGATAGCGACTGCAAAGACATAACCCCATCGTATTTTCCAACCAATGACTTATCAAGATTGAACCAATCGCCCTTATACAGTTTTATATGCTCCTTTGCTTTAGGGGACGCATAAGCATTGAAAAAATCGAATGCCTTATCTGCAATATCAATTCCATCTATATATAGATTGGGATGTTTCTCAAATAACCATACATCTGTACCCCCCCCACCACATGCAAGGTCTAAGATATGGGCATTTGAAATATCTCGCTGTTTAGATATAAATTTTTCAAATGCAACGGTCATTCTCTTTGGTTCTGAATACTGCTTTTTATGCCAGTCCATTGTATGCTCAGATTCCCAATGCTCAATTTCTAAGTTTTTGTCTATCATAATTAAACTCCTATTTTATGTTTCTCGTAAAGACAGGATTTACTTTTCCTCCCTTTAAGATTCCTTCCAAACTATCCTTTTCAACTGCAATTCTTACTAGAGAAAAGGCTTTGTCCGTTGCGCCAAGATACATATCAATTTCTTTTTCTGTATGCGATGCGCACAAATTGCAAATGGCAAATATCAAAATGCCATTTTCTATCATTACCTGTGAATATACTGAATGTATATCAAGGTAACTCAAACTGCCGTGTCCATCAAAAACCACGCCACAATGGGGCGGAAGCCCACTTACAGAAACAACTCCTTCAAGACCGTGCTTTTTAATGAGTTTTGAAATACCATCCCTCATTTTCTTCCCGATGTTCCATATATGCTCATAAAAGCCTGGCTTTTCAAGAATCCCTATGGTTGCCAATGCCGCCGCCATAGATAAAGCGTCCCCGCCGAACGTGGTGGAAACAAAAACTCCGTTTTCTATCTGCGAAAGGATTTCTCGCTTACCCGCCACAGCAGAAATTGTAAATCCGTTTGCCATTCCTTTTCCAAAGGATGCCAAATCAGGAACAACCTTGTATAATTCAGACGCTCCGCCTAAAGCGTATCTGAACCCTGAAACCACCTCATCAAAAATCAATACGGCTCCATGACTATGGGCAAGTTCCTTTACGCCCTCTAAAAATCCGTCTTTTGGTCCGTCTGCTTGAATCGGCTCTAAAATCACTGCCGCAACATTTCCCGTGTTCGCTTCAAGTCTTGTCTTTAAATCCTCCAAATCGTTATATCTAAAAGTCTTAGTCAGATTTCTGACAGCCTCTGGCACACCCTTGTGGTTTTCAGAAGCACCGATTGACCAATCATGCATTCCGTGATAGCCGCACATAAGAATGATGTCTTTTCCTGTATATGCGCGCGCAAGCCTAATTGCCGCCGTTGTCGCATCGCTTCCGTTTTTTACGAAGCGTACCATTTGTGCACAAGGAATTATCTTACACAGTTTTTCTGCAAGTTCCACTTCAAGCGGACTTTGCAAGGAAAAACTTGCACCCTTTTTTAACTGCTCTGCTACGGCGGCATTTACGCGCTCATCGTTATAGCCGACCGTTATCGGTCCTAACGCGCACATAAAGTCAATGAACTCATTTCCGTCCACATCATACAAGCGACAACCTTTGCCATGGTCTACATAAACTGGTGATATACCCCTACAATAATAGCGGTATGACTTGCTGAATGTCTGTGCGGCAAGCGGCGAAACTTTAAGTTCCCTTTCCAATAACTCGCTTGATTTTACAAAAGTATTCATTTTATATCCCCCTTGATAATTTGTATTTTAGCTCTGCCATTTTCCAATCATCTGGAGTGTCAATATCCTGACATTCTATCCCGTCTATAACATAAGCTACAGTCTTGGGGAACAATGTAGTTCTCTTTTGTAAAAAGACATCTGTTTTATAGAAATAAAACATTCCTGCATCATAATATGCGCTCTTAATGTCTTGCGACCTTATTTTTTGCGCTTCTAAGTTATCCGCATATAGCTCATCATCACTAATCCGCATTGCCCATTCCACAGGAACAGGATATTTGCAGACAGGTATAAGTGCATTTGCCTCCTTTCGTTTTAGTAAATTGTAAGCATCTATCAACGTTTGGGGGCGTAAGAAAGGTACGCACGGATAGATACAACACAATTCATCAAATTCTTTTCCAAGTTTTTTATATTCTGACAGCACTTCTTCAAGTACATCATGCGTTATGGCAAAATCATCGCTTGTTTTCTTGCTGCGCATAAAGGGTACTGTAGCCTTATATGCACGCGCAACTCCTGCAATTTCCTCACTGTCTGTTGAAACCATAACCTCGTCAAAAAGATTAGATTCCAAAGCAGACTGTATAGCATAAGAGAGCATAGGCTTTCCAAAAAAGTCTTTTATATTCTTCTTTGGAATACGCTTTGAGCCACCCCTTGCCGTTATAATAGCTATTATGCTCATGCAGCACACCTCCAATTTATGTCGAAAGAGGAAGTGCAGGCATGGACAACCCTAAGAATAGGAATTATACTATACTTTCGTACCCCCCCCCTACTAAATTCTTTTATAGTCTTTGCAAGCACATCCGCCTGTTTTTCCGCCTCCGCTAAATCCCAATAGTTTGTTTTCAACTGAATCATTCTCGGCTGTAAGTATTCCGCATTAGGACATAGACCTTTTTCATATTGTTGCCATACACCTTCAGTTTTCTGCACTGTAGTCTGAAAATATGGTTCATTATAAGAAAGTTTCCAAGCAGCGTAATAGCCGTCCCCTCCGTTCTTCTGGAACAGGTCGCGGAACTTGTACCAGTCAATTTTAGGAGTATCAGTTTTTAGAACCATAGAATATGCCCAGTAAGAATTAGTGCAATTTGCAGGTGTCTTCTGGGGAATGAGGAAATCACAATCTTTGACTACATCATCGAAAATCTTTGCAGCCTTAATTCTCTGCTTTACCAATTCTTCCGAACGCTCTAGCTGACCGAGTGCAACAGCCGCCTGCAATTCTGACATTCTGTAATTAAAGCCAAAGGCAACATGGCGTGAATAGGCGGGGTCTTGAATATCATTACGAGAAATCTTCC
>CAJOPO010000392.1 GCA_905236315.1 uncultured Treponema sp. | reverse complement strand
TTGTGGAAGAATCTATCGAATCTTAGCGAAAATCTGTGAGATTCACAGATTTTTCGCTGGCAACGCCTATTGCTCAAAATGACGGTTAAAAGTTTTAGCATACTTTTTGTAACACCACCGTATACGTTAAAAACTAATTTTCGTGTAAAAACTCATAAATATTCAATTTTTTCTGTATATTTATTTATTTCTGTGTCAAGTACCACAAAAATAATCATAAAACGCTAGATAAAGTGATTTTATAACAATTTTTCCATTTTTTCCGCTATATAAAGTGTAGAATTCTTTAGAATAAATTGCAAATTCTGTTGAATAAATTTTAATAGTTGAGTATTATATTAGGTAGGTAAGGTTGCGTAGCAAAATATGCACGCAAGTGATTCCTGCAAATTTAATATAAGTTTTAAGAAACTTTTTATACAAAGAGGTTGCAAAGATGAGCGAAAGAGAAGAGTGGAAAGGCTTCAAAACAGGTCGCCTTTGGCAGGACGAAGTAAACGTCCGCGAATTCATTCAGCTAAACTACACGCCTTACGACGGAGATTCTAGTTTCTTAGCTGGTCCTACAGAAGCTACAAACAAGTTGTTTGCAGAATTACAGCGTTTACAAAAAGAAGAACACAACAAAAAATCTGTTGGTCTTGACGGAAAAGAAAGATCTGGTGTTTTGGATTTGGATACAGACATTGTTACTGGTATCACAGCTCATAAGCCAGGATACATCTGTGAAGATGGCAAAAATCTTGAACAAGTAGTTGGTCTTCAGACAGATAAACCTCTTAAAAGAGCATTTATGCCTTTTGGTGGAATCCGCATGGCAGAGCAGTCTTGCGAAATGTACGGTTACAAGCCAAATGCAGAACTTCATAAAATCTTTACTGAATACCATAAGACACACTCAGATGCAGTATTCCAGGTTTATACCCCAGAAATCCGCAGAGCACGTTCTTCCCATATTTTAACAGGTTTGCCTGACACTTATGGACGTGGACGCATTGTTGGTGATTATCGTCGTATTGCATTGTATGGTATCGACTTCCTTATCAAGTCAAAGGAAAAGGATTTTGCAAACATTGGCGATGGCACAATGACTGATGATGTAATCCGCTTACGTGAAGAAGTAGCAGAGCAGATTAAAGCTCTCAAGCAGATGAAAGAAATGGCAGCTTCTTATGGCTTTGATATTTCTAAGCCTGCAAAGAATGCAAAAGAAGCATTCCAGTGGTTGTACTTTGGTTATCTTGCTGCTATTAAGACACAGAACGGTGCTGCAATGTCTGTTGGTCGTATTGCAACATTCCTTGACATTTACATTGAACGCGACTTAAAGAATGGCGTTATTACAGAACAGCAGGCACAGGAACTTGTAGACCACATTGTTATGAAGTTCCGCATGGTTCGCTTTGCACGTATAGAAAGCTACAATCAGTTATTCTCTGGAGACCCAATTTGGGCAACTTTGGAAGTAGCAGGTTTAGGTCAAGATGGTCGCTCAATGGTAACAAAGAATGACTTCCGCTTCTTGCACACACTAGAAAACATGGGACCTAGCCCAGAGCCTAATATTACTGTATTGTATTCTCAGCGTTTACCAAAGAATTTCCGTAGCTATGCAGCTAAGATTTCTATAGATACATCTTCTATTCAATATGAAAATGATGATGTTATGAGACCTGTATGGGGCGATGACTATTCTATCTGTTGTTGTGTTTCTGCAACTCAGACTGGTAAAGAAATGCAGTTCTTTGGTGCACGTGCTAACCTTGCAAAAGCATTGCTATACGCTATTAACGGCGGTCGTGATGAAGCAGATGGTTTAACACCAGGTGTACAAGTAGGACCAGAGATTGCTCCTATTACAAGTGATTACCTTGATTACAATGAAGTTATGCATAAGTATGACATTATGCTAGACTGGCTTGCAGATTTGTATGTAAATACTTTGAATGCAATTCACTATATGCATGATAAATACTACTATGAAGCTGCAGAACTTGCTCTTATTGATACTGATGTTCGTCGTACATTTGCAACAGGTATTGCAGGCTTTAGCCATGTTGTAGACTCTCTTTCTGCTATTAAATATGCAAAAGTAAAGGTCATTCGTGGCGATGTAGAAGTAAAGAACAGAAAGACTGGAGAAGTGGTAGAAGTTGTAAAGAACCTAGCTCGCGACTTTGAAGTTGAAGGCGACTTCCCACGCTATGGTCAAGATGATGACAGAGCAGACGAAATTGCAAAGTGGCTCTTAAAGACCTTTATGGCAAAAATTAAGAAGCATCACACATATCGCAATGCAGAACCAACTACTTCTATTCTTACAATTACTTCTAACGTTGTATACGGAAAAGCAACTGGTGCATTGCCAAACGGACGCAAAGCTCATGAGCCATTCTCTCCTGGTGCAAACCCATCTTATGGAGCAGAAACAAAGGGTCTTATTAAGTCTTTGAACTCTGTAGCAAAGGTTCCTTATGAATATGCTCTTGACGGCATTTCTAATACACAGACAATTAACCCTGATGCATTAGGTCATAATGAAGAAGAAAGAGTTAATAACCTTGTAAACGTAATGGACGGCTACTTCTCTAAGGGAGCACACCACTTAAACGTAAACGTATTTGGTGTAGAAAAACTTAAGGACTGCCAGGCACACCCAGAAAAACCTGAGTATGCAAACTTTACAGTACGTGTTTCAGGTTATGCAGTACGCTTTATTAATCTTACAAAGGAACAGCAGGACGATGTTATAGCACGTACCTGTCATGGAACACTTTAATTTTTAAGATTTATTAATTTAAGCATAAGGCACTGATAAAAATTAATATTTCTACCAATGCCTTTAACAAAAAGCCGGATGTTCACTTTGGGACATTCGGCTTTTTTATAAATAGGATAAAATATGCAGGGTTATATTCATTCAATAGAATCTTTTGGGTCTGTAGATGGACCTGGACTTAGATATATTATATTTTTTGCTGGTTGTCCTCTTCGTTGTAAGTTCTGCCATAATCCAGACACTTGGGATATAAAGCAGGGAACACTACGCTCTGCTGATGACCTCATACAAGAAGCTCTATCTTGCAAAAGCTACTGGGGAAAGTATGGAGGAATTACTGTTAGCGGGGGAGAACCTCTTGTGCAGTTAGATTTTTTGCTTGAACTTTTTACTATAGCCAAGCAAGAGGGAATAAATACTTGTATAGATACAGCAGGCGCACCATTTACAAGAAATGAAACTTGGTTTAACAAGTTTAATGCCCTTATGGAAAAGACTGATTTACTTTTGATGGATATAAAACATATAAATAACGAAGAACATGTAAAACTTACAGGAAAGGCAAATGATAATATCATAGATATGTTTCATTACTTAGACGAAATAAAAAAGCCCATTTGGATTCGCCATGTATTAGTTCCTGGTATTTCTGATAACGATGAATATCTTACTCAAACAAGGGATTTTATTCGTAGTTTACATAATGTTGAACGAGTAGAGATTTTGCCCTATCATACTTTAGGCATATTAAAATATCAGAAATTAGGACTTCCCTACCCGCTAGAAAATGTTGATAGTCCTTCTAAAGAACGTGTAGAAAATGCAAGACGTATTTTGGAATGTGAAAAATATAGTGCATGGGAAAAAGAATTAAAATAAACAATTACCTACTACTTATGAAAATCAGTTTTCAAGGGGGTGCCCTTGAACCCCTAATACCCCTCTTTTTCAGCAATTCTTAGGGGCTAAGCCCCTAAGAACCCTAGTCGTACCCACAAAAAATTACAAAATTTCAATATTTATGCTATTTTTCTAGTCAGTATAACTTGAAAATAAAAAATCGACTGAGCCTAAAATAGCACTATAAACCGATATTAATCCCATGCGATGCGCACGCTTACGTTCGCTCCTACTACATTAGAAATAATTGTATAGCTAAAGCCCATTGTTATATCTATAATAAATAAGTCTATGCCAAAACCTGCATATAATTGTGGGGCAAAGGAAAATGCTTTATCTGAATTCATACTTATTGTAGAAGGCAAAATCTTTAAGAAAGCAGAATATGAAGTAGAATTACCTAGCAAAGAATCCCAGTTAGGAGAAAAAGCTACTGTGGCCTTTCCAAAAGAAAAGAGCAATCTAGCACCTAGATATGGCACAAAAAATAATAACTTTGCAGAAGCCTGTGCTCCAAGTGCAACGGTTCCTGCATTAACCCCTGCTTCTATCTTGCCATAATCATCTGCTTCATAGCCAAAGTTCATATTTGTATAATAAAATCCACCTGTTAAAGAAACTCTTGTATTTAGAGGGCCTTTAGGTATAATAGCATAACGAACATCTCCACCAACAGCAAGATAGTCCATAGCAATGCCCATATCTTTAACAGCGTCAATTTGACTTGCATCAAACTTCATAACTGTAAAGCCCACATCAAAAGGCCATTTTATGCCACCAATGCGTAAATCAGCTGTAATAGAGGGGAAAGGTAGTTCATCTATAGGAAGAGACACTCCCATAGAACTCATCAATGTATTTAAACTAGATAAATCTATCATAGAAAGTCCTACATTAACGCCTCCTCCAATATGAAAACCAGGCCATATTTGCCCTATATAAGCCTGTGCCCACTGATTTTGTATGGCAAGCCCTGCTTGAGCTGCCACCAAAATAGCATTTGCAGTTTCTGCGCTTCCAGAATCATCGGTACCAGTTCCAGTCAAAAGTGATGTTAAAGAATCTATCACATCACTATACTCAGACGCATAAGAAGATATTGTACCTTCATTCGTTGCATATTCACTAGAAGCACTTTGAAGGTCTGAAGTAGATATATTATTCTCCTTAATCTGCTCTTGTATTTCATCATGCATTGATTCTACAATTTTCTCTACACTAGAATCAGTAACCTCGAAAGTAACTGGCGTACCCTCCGCTGAAGTAAACGTAAAGGTCTTTGCAAAAGCAGAAAATGTAAGAGATGAGAAAAGCATTGCAAGTAATATTTTTT
>CAJOPO010000391.1 GCA_905236315.1 uncultured Treponema sp. | reverse complement strand
TTTGTAATTATTTACGTTTGCCGCTTACTCAGGCAGCACGAACAGAGTGTTTTTGTAATCCTTAGGATTCAATCCGCAAGTCTCCTTCTCGCTATTTTTCTATAACTACACTGTAAAACTCACTTTCCACGTCTTCACGGGCACTACCATTGACTTTATATATAAATAAATGCAAAATAAGTAAATGCAATTTACTGACGCTAAAAATGTAATTACCGCCCTTGAAAGAAGAGAAAGAAAAGAACACCTTATAGATGAACTTACGGCTATGT
Organism: uncultured Treponema sp.; assembly: GCA_905236315.1. Taxonomy (GTDB): domain Bacteria; phylum Spirochaetota; class Spirochaetia; order Treponematales; family Treponemataceae; genus Treponema_D. The sequence continues at coordinate 1,875 of CAJOPO010000391.1, read as the reverse complement.
ACTATGAAGACACCGTAAACATACGCCTACAAAATATAGAAGATATTTATTGTTCCTTTGACCCCGCTTCTCCAGAAACAAGGGGACTAGAGCCTAACATAGAAGCATATATACTTGAACAGTTGAATCATTTTTCTAAAAAATCAAGGGTACAAGTAAACATAATGCTTCCCAAAATAACAAAGTATTCCGAAGAAACAGTAAAAATGGGCTTTTTTAATCATTTTAAGACCCGCGCAGAAGAACAACTAATTATAAATAGAAAAGAAAATAAAAGATGGATTTTAAATCTTATTTTTGGTTTAATTTTTCTAGCTATATGCCTTATCTCTGCACATTTTTTTAATCTTCTTACAGAACAAATTCCTTTTATGCACGTACTAGGAGAAAGTTTTGGTATAATAGGTTGGGTTGCCCTATGGGAGCCTGCTACTTATTTTTTATATGGAAATCGTGAAGGTATACATAAGTTGACAGCTTACATGCGCTTACACCGTGCAAAAGTGAATATCATAGAAGTGGATGAGATAGAGATTTAGAACTTAGAGTTTAGAGCTTAGAGCTTAGAGCTTAGCATGGTGGGAGAGGAATGAAAGCAAAAAATAACAGAACACTTACATTAGAAGAACAAGAAATAGACACACTACGCGCACGGCTTATTACAGAAGATATTTTACAAAAAGAAGTGCAAGAGGATAATATAAAAAGACTTTCAACTATTATAAACAAAACCATAAATGGCGACATTATAAAAATACTAAAATACATTCCAGATAACTTTGCAGATTTAATTATCATAGACCCTCCATATAATCTTTCAAAGAATTTTAACGGCATTAAATTTAATTCCCGCTCTAATGACAGTTATGAAGAATATATAGACACTTGGTTTCCGTCTGTTTGCAAAAAGCTAAAGGCGAATGGTTCTTTATATATGTGTGGAGACTGGAAGTGTACGGCAGCACTGCAACAAGCAATAGAAAAAGAGCTAACAATTATGAATAGAATAACATGGCAGAGGGAAAAAGGAAGAGGCTCTAAATCAAACTGGAAAAACTCTATGGAAGATATTTGGTTTGCTGTAAAAAATCCCAATGACTATTATTTTAATGTAGATGCCGTTATGATTAAGCGCAAGGTATTAGCTCCATATAAAATTGATGGGCAACCAAAAGACTGGATAGAAGATAAAGAAGGCAATTTTCGTCTTACCCATCCATCTAACTTTTGGGACGACATTTCTGTTCCCTTTTGGTCAATGCCAGAAAATACTATTCACCCTACACAAAAGAGTGAAAAGCTATATGCAAAGTTAATTTTAGCTTCTTCAAAAGAGAGCGATATTGTATTTGACCCCTTTTTAGGAAGTGGAACTGCAAGTGTTGTTGCCAAAAAACTTAATCGCAAATATTGTGGCATTGAACTAAATGAAGAATACTGTATGTTAGCAGAAAAACGCTTAGAAATAGCAAATACTGATAAAACAATTCAAGGCTATACCGATGGCGTTTTCTGGGAAAGGAATTCTTTAAGCAGTCAAAAAACTTGAAAGCTCCAGTGTCCTTTGAACTGTTACATCTGAATTATAATGCTCCCACTCTCCCCAGCGACCTAGACCTATTATATTTTTGGATTTAGCAAATGTAAGTAAGTTTTGCATTATTTTAGGCTTATCAATCGTATTAAGCAGATAAGCATAGTCATTCTTGTATGTAAAGCAGTCTTCGCCTTTGTATCGTTCACTATTTGTTTCTGTCCAGTAGCCTTTTGCGTTAGTACAAAAATTACTTCTAGGGAACCTCGAAAAACTCCCTTTCAGAAAGTTTTTCGAGGTTCCTGCGAGTTGTAAGTCGCTATAATAGCGCGACTTACAAC
>CAJOPO010000390.1 GCA_905236315.1 uncultured Treponema sp. | reverse complement strand
TACATTAAGTGCGCAAAGGCATCTCATTACAGCACCGTGTCTTCCGCCTTTTTCCATTATAAGACCATTCTTAAAACATTCTTGCTGAACGGCAGCGCATAATTCTCCACTTGCAGGGTATGAACCTAAACTGTCTGGCGTAAGGCGGGGGTCAACAATTTCAACTCCCATCATAAGTCCTCTGCCACGCACATCTCCTATTATGCGACTATTATTCTTAAGTTCATTTATGCGCGAACGCATATAATCGCCCTTGCGGCATACGTCAGCAAGGAATTCTTTTTGCGATACACGGCGCAACAAAACTGTGCCTGCTTTCATGGCAAGCTGATTTCCTCTAAAGGTGCCCGCATGAGAGCCAGGAAGCCATTTATCTAGTTTTTTATCATAAACTACTACAGAGAGAGGTTGACTGCCCCCAATAGCCTTGCTGCACAAAATGACATCGGGAACTATGCCCGCTGCTTCAAAGGCAAAGAAAGTGCCTGTTCTGCCTATGCCACATTGAATTTCATCTGCAATAAGGGGAATATCTAACTCTTGTGTAACGCGGCGGACAGTTTGCAAAAACTCATAAGGAGCAGGAATTACACCACCTTCGCCTTGAATGGGTTCTATAATTACACAGGCAGGTTTGGAAACTCCACTTTCTGGGTCTTTTAGCATGCGTTCAAAATACTGACAAGCGGCTTTTGTGCCTGCATCCCCCCCAAGTCCAAAGGGACATCTATAAGAATAGGGATAAGGCATAAATTGCCCCCCACCCATTAAGTTCTGAACAGAAGATTTTGCTCCTAAGTTGCCTGTAAGACTTAAAGCCCCATGCCCCATGCCATGATAGGCTCCACTAAATGCAATGACAGTTCCCCTGCCTGTTGCTGTCTTACAAAGTTTTATGGCAGCATCTACAGCATCTGTTCCGCTAGGGCTACAAAATTGTATCTTTGCATTATTTTTTAGTTTACCTGGCAAAAGTTCTTCTAATGTTTGAACAAACTCATCTTTTACAGGAGTTGTTAGGTCTAGCGTATGCAAAGGCGCATCACAAGACAGCAAGTCTATCATTGCCTTGTTTACTTGGGGGTCATTGTGTCCTAGTGCCAAAGTTCCAGCACCGCATAAAAAATCTAAATAGCGGTTTCCTTCAACATCTTCAACCCAAGAACCGCGTGCTTTTGCAAGTGCAAAAGGAAATTTTCTTGGGTATGAACGAGCGTTAGACTCAGTGGCTTCTTGCCTCTGAATAAAATAAGAATTCTCCATTCATTTCTCCAATTGGAAAAACTAAAAAACTCTAAGAGCAATAGATTTTATAACATAATAGCCGTTAAGGGCAAGCCTTTTTTATAAATAAATTCTATAAGTTTTTATAGACAAACAAATAAACCCCTGTTATAATTTATTAGTAAAATATTGCATAATATATGTATCTTAAGGGGTTATACACGTGAAAAGCATCAATACCAAACTCATACTAGGAAATGTGCTGGTAGTTATATTCTGTGTACTTTTGATTTCAATTCCTGTTGTTATTATTCAGTATAATAATCAAAAGGAAACAACTATTAGTACTGCAGAAATGACGGTTACGCAGGGCTATACAAGGATAAATTTATTCTTGCAAGAACCAATTACAATGGTAGAAAGTGCCTACCACTATCTAAGTACGAATGAGTTTGAGCAGAATCTTGTAGAGAACTTATTTGAGCATATTTTGCGCAATAAGAATACTTATTCCGAGCTATATTTTGGTAGTGTTCTTCCATATAAAGACGGTGGTTTTTTCTATGCAAATGACCGCTGGACACCACCTGCTGATTATGACCAGACAACAAGAGCGTGGTTTAGGGCAGGTCAGCAAGCTACAAATGGCAATTTTTCTATTTCTGACCCCTACCTTGATAGTGTAACAAACTCTATGGTAGCCGCTTTAGCTTCTGGCATTACAAAAGGAACCCGCTTTGAAGGTGTTGTTGCTCTAGATGTTCAGCTAAAAGATTTAAATGATATTGTTAGCCCCATAAAGATTTCTAAGTCTGGTAAGTCGTTTTTACTTGATAAAAATGGTAACTATGTAACCAATAGCGACTCTTCTAAATTAATGAATTCTAACTTTTTTACAGAGTATAATCTAACAAATCTAAAGAGCCAAATTACAGAAAATGCCGTATACTTTACAGATAATGCTGGTAAGGGTCAGTATTTTGCCGCTCGTATGATTTCTAAAGAAAGTGGTTGGATATTTGTTACGATAGGACCAAAGAGCGAACTTTATTCTGTTGTATTTAAGAATATATTTACAATTATAATCCTTGCAGTAATAAGTTTGGTAGTTTCTGCCATAGTTGCAGCCTTCCTTTCTCGTTCTATAGTGGCTCCTGTTCTTACCGTAAATAAGACAATAAACGGCATTGCTAACGGAGATGCAGACTTAACACATCGCATTAAGGTAGAAGGCAATGATGAAGTTGCAGGCCTTGTAACTGGCTTTAATAAGTTTACTGCTAAACTACACGATATCATTAAAGATGTAAAAGATTCTAAAGACACACTCATCGTTGCAGGTGAAGAGCTTGCCGTAAGTTCAGAAGACACATCTTCTTCTATAACAGAAATCATTGCAAACATAGAAAGTATGCACAGTCAGATTACAAATCAGGCTGATAGTGTTTCTCAGACTGCGGGTGCTGTAAACGAGATTGCTTCTAATATAGAATCTTTGGAGCGCATGATAGAAAACCAGTCTTCTGGAGTTAGTCAAGCTTCTGCTGCGGTAGAACAGATGATAGGTAATATACGCAGTGTAAACGGTTCTGTAGAAAAGATGGCAGAGTCTTTTGAATCTTTGGAAGAAACTGCAAGTAATGGTATTACAAAGCAGTTAGATGTAAACAAGCGTATTGAACAGATAGAAAGTCAGTCTAAAATGCTTCAAGAAGCAAACCAAGCCATTGCAAGCATTGCAAATCAGACTAACCTTCTTGCTATGAACGCCGCTATTGAAGCAGCCCATGCAGGAGAGGCAGGTAAAGGCTTTAGCGTTGTTGCTGACGAAATCAGAAAGCTCTCAGAAACATCTTCTGTACAGTCTAAGACCATAGGTAAGCAATTACGCAATATTAAGGATTCTATTAACACAGTTGTTACTGCTTCTTCTGAATCTAGCAAGGCCTTCTCTTCTGTATCTACAAAGATACAAGAAACTGATGAACTTGTGCGACAGATAAAATCTGCTATGGTTGAGCAGAATGAAGGTTCAAGACAGATTAGTGATGCCTTGCACGTTATGAACGATAGCACTGTTGAAGTTAGAGCGGCAAGCCAAGAGATGTCTGCTGGTAACCGAGTCATCTTGGAAGAGGTAAAGATATTGCAGAATTCTACTACTGTTATGAAAGGCAGTATGGACGAAATGTCTGTAGGTGCTAGAAAGATTAACGAAACTGGTATAGCATTAAATGAAGTTTCTAGAAAGATGAATGAATCTATAAAGGCTATAGGAAACCAAATAGACCAGTTCAAAGTTTAATTAAAAATTATATCTGTAAGTATAGAGCCTGTTTCAATGAGTTAAAAGACTTTTGAAACAGGCTTTTTGTTATTTTTTATAAAACCTGTTCTGAAACATCAGGTTCAGAACAGGTTACTTTGAACTGCGACGTTTTAAGGCGCGCTATTACAGCGACTTAAAACTCGTTACATGGCTCGATAACGAAGTTGTCGAACAGGTCTATTATGTATCAAAAAACTTTTTTATTTCATAACACAGAAGAATTTGAACATCTCACTTTATCCTTACAAAAAGACGAAGGCTTTTATAATAACACTTCTGTTTTAATGCAACTAATAGAAACCGATGTAGAGTCTCACATTTTAGAAGCAAGAATAAATATGGCTC
>CAJOPO010000389.1 GCA_905236315.1 uncultured Treponema sp. | reverse complement strand
TTATAGCGACTTACAACTCGCAGGAACCTCGAAAAACTTTCTGAAAGGGAGTTTTTCGAGGTTCCCTTTAGATAAAATTCAACATCGTCAAAGTTCCCCCAGTTGCCAGCATTAGTATCTAAAGAAATCCCTAAGGTTATTTGCCCTGTAGTAACTGGAACCTCTATAGAATATTGTTTCCAGTTCTTCCAGCCAGTATTAACAACAGATGTTTTTACACGATTAGAAGCTAAATCCTCTGCAAAGATTGTGATAGAGTTCTCGCCTCCGCCACCCATAGCCCATAGAGAAAATATATACGTACCATTCTTTAAGCCTGTAAAAGTCCTTGTTAAAGTAGACTTAAATCCTGTGTCTTTCCAATATTTATAAGTCCAATTCCCTGTATGAGCATTGCTTTTGTTATTTTCTACAAAACAAGCGTCACTAAAGGCATCTAGCTTCCATGCCCCCAAAGTACCACTTTCAAAAGAAGCGTCTTCTATAAGATTTATTTTATTAGTAAGATACACCGTAGCAGCTGCTTCATAGTTACCAACATATCCTTTTAAATGAACAGTTTGCTCTTGGCTTTGATTTGCCCAATCAAATGCTTCCCATTCAACATCCCCTAGATGCTCTGAATCATCGCTATATAGCATTTTTATTTTAGAAGGGAGAGCAGGTATCTGTCCTGGTAAAATCTTAAAAGTGATTTCTTGCCCTTGCTTTATAGCATTTACTTTAGACGCAACTTTTGCACTTCCTCCCCATACATTTTCTACCTCTCCTCTGCCGTAAATAAGATTCCATACAGCCATAGAGGGAAGCACTCGCCCATCAAAGTCAAACATTGCTTGATTCTCCCAGCTAGAACCCTCTCCTGTGCGCCAACCAGCTCCTTCTACAGGAATCCAATCTGGTTCCCAGTAAAAAAGTCCTTTGCCACCTTGTACACTAGCAACAACTTCTATTAAATCTCTAATCACGCTCGCTTGTCCCTGCACAGAAGCAAGATAGCCATAACTGTCATCTGAATAAAGCTGAAAATTATTCCCCTGTCCATCTGCGTCATCTTCTGTAAAGCCGTAGGCTGTTTCTACAACAACAAGTTCTTTGTTATAGCGACTACTCAAATCTAGTAAATTATTTTTTAGCGCATCTACAGAGCCATGCCAATAATTATAAAATGATAACCCTATTACATCAAAATCAACTTGCGCCTGTGTTACAGGGTCAAAAACAGAACGATAAAGAGAGTTATCTCCGCCGTCTGCCAAGTGAATAACAATGCGGATTTTGCTACCGCTTCCTTGTGCTTCCCTCACCCCTTTTGAAGCACTCTTTAGTAGTGTAACAAAGCCTTCCATTCCGCCTACTTCGGTATCAGTTTTGCTCTTCCAAGTTTTACCTAAAGGCCACATAAAGCCGCCGTTAAGCTCATTACCAATCTGAACCATATCAGGTCGGCAGCCTGCTTTTATAAATTTGTTAATAGAATCTCTTGTAAAATCTCTTACCGCTACATTTAGCTCTTCTGCACTAAGACCAATCCACTCCTGTGGCATATTTTGCTTTGCAGGGTCAGCCCAAAAGTCGCTATAATGAAAATCAATTAGCAGTTTCATTCCCGCCTTTTTGGCACGCTTAGCAAGGGCTAAATCCACTTCTACACTATTGTTTCCGCCCCCTACAGGACTTCCTTTAGGCGCAATAACATTACCATTTGCATAAACATCACGCACATTAACAGTCTTATTCCATACACGAAGCCTAACCCAGTTTACACCGTTATTCTTTAAGATATTAAAAAGGTCATCAGATTTTCCCTTTTCGTTATAAAAAACGCCACCGTTTTCTTCTATTTGAATAAGTGCGCTTATATCCACTCCACGCATAAAGTCTTCTGAAAGATTTTGTATAGGTAAAACCGATATATTTTGACTAACAGATAAAGTGTCTTTTGGAGTAGAAGCGAAATCTTGCCCTGCCTTATATGCACTTTTGTTATTGCATCCCATATAAATGCTCCCTAAAGCACAAACAAATAAGAAAATCCATATTTTTAACATTTTTTTCATTGTTTAACTCCTGTAGTCAACGCGCGTCATTTTTAATAATATAAGTGAAATTCGTATCTGTCAAGTTTTTATTTTTATGAGAATGTTAATCTTGCACGCACTCTAAAAACTTTGATATACTCATAAAGTATGAGAGAATTGATTTACCACGGTAGCAATCAAAAAATAGAAAAGCCGAAAATACTTATTCAAGGCTTCTACAAGGATTTTGGTTACGGCTTTTACTGCACAAAACTTGAAAAGCAGTCTGTTCGTTGGGCAAAAGCAAAACATTTTCCTCATATCGTTAATGTCTATGAATATGAAAAAAAACTTTCCTTGAATATAAAACTCTTTCCAGAGATGACAGAGGAGTGGCTTAACTTCATTGCAGACTGCCGAAGTGGGAAAGAGCATAATTTTGATATAGTTGAAGGACCTATGGCTGATGATACAATTTGGGATTATGTAGAAGACTTTTTAGCGAACAGAATTTCGCGTGCAGCATTTTGGGAACTTGCAAAGTTTAAGCATCCAACACATCAGATTTTGTTTAGTACAGAGGAGGCTTTGCAGACTATAAGATTTTTAAGGAGTTATGAATTATGAAAAATAAGTATTTTAGTGATGAAGAGATTACATTCAATGATTTATATTTTATTTGTTATATGATAGAACGAATTGCACGTCACCTCAAACAACGGAACGCCTATGTTGTAAATAAAATTGGCTATGATAACTTTTACCACTTGATAAGTTGCGCGGGAACCTTGCATTGTCTTAATCCTTTACAAGTGGAAGCAGATTGGATTAAAGACTATGACCTAGAACAAGACTCATTTGACATAACCGCTGTTGATAAAAATCTATGTGAACAAATTCCGTCAGCAACACAAATAGGCAAGGTTTACGCCCGCCTTATAGATGAGGTAGCACAAGATTATCTTTCTGGCATTTTAGAAGTGTATAACTCCCCGCTTTGCAAAACGCTTGATAACTATAATTGTAGTGCATATTACGAGCCTTCTTATGTGGTAGCTCGTGCCTATCTTAACGGCGGTTTTTAATGAGACATATTTCTTTCATACATCTTTGTTTTAAGCAGTATGCCTGACAATGCACTTCCCATAAGGAAATCGTCTAGAAGTGGCATGAGTATACTCGTATCGAAATGCGATATTGCTACGATATTGTAACCGCACTTTTTCATTTAACAGAAAGTTGCAGATTTAGCCTTGAAAAGTTCTTGTAAATTCCCTATTATGAAAATAGTTAGTATAAACTAACGCGTTGCATAGTGGGAGGCGAAAAAATGCAATACGAAGAAATGGGAAACATGGAAGGAAAGACCTTGATGCTTCTTCCTGGCACATGCTGCGACTGGCAGACGAACTTCGGCAATGTGATTCCAGCACTTTCGGAAAAATATCATCTTATCTGCGTGAACTATGACGGCTTTGATGGAAGTAGTACGATTTTTTCCGACATGATTACAGTAACAAAAAAGATAGAATCTTATATAAAAGAAAAACACATGGGGCATCTTGACGGCGCAATAGGTTCCTCGCTCGGCTCTAGTTTTGTGGGGCAGCTAGTACAGCGTAAAAACATTCACATCGACCATGCGATATTCGGAAGCCCCGACCTTGACCAGTGCGGAAAGTTCAGCGCATGGCTTCAGTCAAAGTTGGTCGTGCCACTACTCACAAGTTTTACGGGTAGCGAAAAGAAGCGGAATAAAACACGCGAAAAACTAAAGAACTTTTTCTTGATGAACGATGAAACAGCGGACAAGTTTATGGAATGTTTCGCCAAGTTTAACCCTGAATCAATCAAAAACGAATACTACACGGACTTACTCACATGGCTCGATGACGACATCAGCGTGGAGCACACAAAAGCGCACTTTATCTACGCAAACAAGATGGGCAAGAAATATCTCAAACGGTACAAAAAATACTTTCACAATCCCGACATCCGAGAGTTTGACATGCAACACGAGCAGTGGGTTTTCGGAGAGGAAAAATTCAGAGTTCCCGTGCTAAAGGTGATAGACGAGTTTATGGCAATGCCAGTGTAGGCAGCATGTAGAAGTTCGTCCTTTTGCACGGAATGAAAGTGGGCATGGTGAAGATTATTGGCGTAGCGTTTTTATGCCTTCTTATTTATCGCTCGCGACCTTCGTGGATTATGTCTATAATTTCGTCTTTTGTCATTTTTCCGAGTACAGGACGGATTCCGTCAAAATGCGATGATTTTTTCCTCGTTCTCAACCGTAATTCTAAAAGAGCTTCCGTCTGCACGGCGGATTATGGCAGCTCCTTCAGTCTTTACCCTGTTTAAAAGGCTTGAAAAATTAGCCCTAGCATCCGAATAAGTCATTACAAGCATTTTACACCTCTCTTGTCTGCAATTTTGTTCAAACCATTATCCAAAGAATAAAGCGGAAGCTTTAAGTCCAACGCACATGCAATATAATAAGCATCGTATGCGTAGTGATTTTCTTCTGCCGCAATTTGCACTGCCTTCGTCATATTAGACTCTACAAGGCGAATGGGAATTCTTAGAAATTCATCATAGGCCTCTACAGCACGTTTTGAATCAATTCGATGCCTTTTTACTGCTGAAGAAAGCGAATTACCAACTTCATACGGCAAACAGGCTGCAGAAATAAGAGTTTTTCCGCTAGTCATAGCTTTTACGGAGACACTTTCATCTTCTCCAAGCAGTACCGCAATAATACACGAAGCGTCAATCAGTATATCCAGACTACAATTGTACAATGGTGTGATAAAAAGTCAATAGATTTCCTATTTTCCCATTGTATCAGGTAAGCAGTCAAAAACAAAATTGGCTATGATAATTTGTACCACTTGATAAGCTTTGCGGGAACCTTGCTGCATTAAATTCCTAATTGTTGCATTGTAATGTCCCTTATATACATCTTTGTTTCGAGTGGTATGCCTGACAATGCAGTTTCCGCAAGGGAAGGGTCTATCGGAGACACGAGTATATTAGTATCGAAGTGTGAAACTGCAAGTGCATTGTACAGCGAAATATTTTTAGACAGTTCAATCGCTTCTCTTTCAAACTCAATCGCGGGTACTTTCACATAGCCCCTGAAATTTCCCTTTTTTTCTACAAGTGGATTTTCTGGGTCGTATATAAAATTTATAGCATCTTTATCATCTCTTGTAACAGTATTTCCGTCTTTTTGTAAATCAACTATTTTCTTGAACGCTGTTTTATTATCAACACGCGGAAGTTTTGCGGCAATTATCAGATTCTCTACATTTGCATCTATCTTCTGCCTGTAATATTCCAACACGCAAAGGACGGCACTATTAGCATCGCTTTCTTCCAGTTTAATGTGTAGTGCATCTACCGATAAACCTTTATCATTCAGAAACTCCACCTCGTTTTCATCCAGTTCGCTGGGCAAAAGAACATTAATTTTGTGTATCTTGCAAGATGACAACAAAAGCAAAGCCACAAGAAAAAATAATTTAGTTTTCATAATAAGACCTCTAATTATGTACTGAGCAATGTAGGTAGTTTGAACACACAATGCTAGGGCGTTGCATTAGATTTTTCGCGGGCAACGCCTATTGCAACGCCTATTGC
>CAJOPO010000388.1 GCA_905236315.1 uncultured Treponema sp. | reverse complement strand
TTTACAGAATAGTATTTACCAAAAAGGCTTTTGGGGGTGAAAGGCCATGTAGAAAGAGGCGTTATATCAGTTCCTGTTAGAAAACTTTGCATTACTGTGTTTCCAGTAAAGATTAAAGACGCTAAATAAAATCTTGCCTTTCTCATTACTTGGGCTTGAAATTGCAATTCCCCTAATACGCGCTGTATTATCCTTTGTATTTGTGTAGTTAATGTGTTTTTTAATTTTGCAAAGCCTTTATCTGAACTTGCATAAGACATTCTTGCAATTACATCAGAGCCAAAAGATATTTGTTCATTCACTTCTCCTGCAGAATAGAGTTTTGTTCCTGCGTTTAAACTATATGCAGAATACGCTATTGTAGTAGTTCCTATGTCAAATGCCATGCCAAGTGCATTTGAAGGATAGTTATTATTTATTTTATTAGTAAATGAGGGAGAAAGTTGCGCTTCTTTTACAATCAGCATATTTTCTTGTGGAATAAAAGTACCGTCACCTTGACATAATCCACAGTGGTGACATTTTTTGCAAAGCATAGGCTTTAAGGATATGATATTTTTCTGTAAAAAACAATATATGGATAAAAAATCCCGCACGACTTGTGCGGGATAAAGGTTAAAAATATGCTTTAACGATTGCGTATAGAATACGTTTTATCTAGCGTATTCTATAATTCTAGTTTCCCTTATCATAGTGATTTTTATTCTGCCAGGATAGCGTAAATCACTTTCTATTTGCTTAGCAATATTTTTTGCAAGTTCCTTTACTTCTATATCAGAAATCTTTTCGTTATTAACAAGAATTCTAAGCTCCCTACCAGCTTGTATAGCATAGGCTTGTTCTACGCCGGGGAACTTCTTAGCAGTTTCTTCAAGGTTTTCTAGGCGTTTTGCATAATTATCTACGGTTTCTTTTCTAGCTCCAGGACGTGCAGCACTAATAGCGTCTGCAATTTGCACAAGCACAGCTTCTATGGTTTGAGGTTCGCAGTCGTTATGATGCGCTGCAACAGCATTTACAACTCTTGGGTCTTCTCCCATCTTTCTAACCATTTCTGCGCCCACTTCTGCATGGTTTTGGTCGCTATCTGTTTCTGCACCCTTTCCAATATCGTGCAATAAGGCGGCTCGTTTAGCTAACTCTCTATTAGCACCCACTTCCGCTGCTAACATACTTGCAATCTGTGCAACTTCTTTAGAGTGGGTAAGGACATTTTGACCATAACTAGTGCGAAAATACAATCTGCCAAGTGCTTTTACAGCTTCTTGACCCATGTTATGTATACCAAGGTCAAATAAAACTTTTTCCCCTTCCTCATAAATCTTTTGCTGTATTTCGCGAGTTACTTTTTGCACAATCTCCTCTATGCGAGCAGGATGTATGCGACCATCCGTAATAAGACGCTCTAAGCTTTCTTTTGCAATCTCTTTGCGTACAGGGTCAAAACAACTTATTACAACCGCTTCTGGGGTATCATCAATGATTATGTCTACACCTGTAAGAGTTTCTAGTGTGCGTATGTTGCGTCCCTCTCTACCTATAATGCGCCCCTTCATTTCATCGCTAGGTAAAGAAACCGTTGTTACAGTTAAATCCCCTGTTGTTTCTGTTGCAAGACGCTGTATGGTTGTAACTAAGATGTGCTGCGCTTTTTTCTCTGCTACAAGTTGAGCCTCTTGGTCAATTTTGTTTAGCAAGGCTTGGGCATCATGCCTAGCATCATTTTCTAGGTTTTGTATAATTAGAGCCTTTGCTTCTGCTTGAGTTAAACCTGATATGTGTTCTAATTCTGAGCGCAAAGTTTCTTCTTTTGAGGAAAGTTCATTTTCTCTTTTTTGTAAGACATTTTCGCGAACAAGAAAATCTTTTTCCTTTTTCTCAATTTCTTGAGTTTTTTGGTCAACAAGTTCTTCTTTTTTGTTTACGCGGTTTTCATAAGTTTGCAATTCCTTACGGCGTTCACGGTTCTCCCGCTCCTGCTGGTTTCGGTCCTGAATGAGTTGTTCTTTTGCTTGTAGCTGAATTTCTTTTTTTAAAGCTTCAGCTTCTTTTATAGCATCCTGTTTAACGCGCTCAGCTTTTTGCTCTGAGGCGGAAAGTTGAAATCTGGCATATATCCAGCGAATAGTCCATCCAAGAACAATTCCTGCAATGGGGAGAATAATGCATAATAATATGTTTTGCATTAAAGTTCTCCTTAAATCACATTGAATACAATCATTCTGAAAACTTATAAATAATAAATTTTCAGAGTTTCCTTAGAATTATTCTATTTAATAATAATTTATAAAAGAAGTATTGTCAAATATCTTTATATATAGAAACTTAAGTTTTTAATAAAAAATAGAACTGCATTAGAAAATGTATAGTGATAATAAATAATGCACAGCCCATAGCCTAATGTATTATAGTGAGCCTCTAAAAACTTCAGTTTTTAGAGGCAACTTTGAAAATGCGATGTTGTAAGTCGCGCTATTATAGCGACTTACAACT
>CAJOPO010000387.1 GCA_905236315.1 uncultured Treponema sp. | reverse complement strand
TCTAAACCTACGCGAAAACGTAAGAAACCTAATGGAGTTTTTTAGTAGTCTTCAAATTTTATTGGATAAACAGAGTTCTTGGGACCAAAGTGCTGAGTATTCTGATATAAAAGCAGATTCTAACTGCTAGTTAATAAATGAGTAATCTTTTTGTTGAACAATTAAAAACTCAACTTCCAATCATTATTGTTGTTAGCGTAAGTATTATCTTTTTGTTTATTGGAATTATAATTGGTAGGCTTATTCAATATGCGCATACAAAAAATCTTATCCAAAAAGAAAGAAAAGACGCAATTAATAAAAGCCGTGCTGTGCTAGGAGGGCAGTTTGCAGAGCAAATGGCTCCCTTTATGCCTAATTTTCCTTGTAATCCAGGCGATGCTCATTTTATAGGAAGCCCTGTAGACTTTATAGCTTTTACAGGAAGTGCTATAGGAAATGATATAAAAGAAATATTATTTATAGAAGTTAAAACTGGAAAAAGTTCCCTTAATGCTAGAGAAAAGCAAGTTAGGCAAGCTATAAAAAATGGCAATGTTCGCTATGTTGAATATCGCTTGCCTTAAAAAACTATAAACTTTCTGGAGTGCTATCCTGCATAGTTAATATTGCAGACTTATCCCCCTTTAACATACGTTCGCATAAAGAAGCGGGCATAGGCTTACCTTTTAAGAAACCTTGTACATTATGACAATTAAACTTCTTTAACATATTAAGCTGAGAATCTGTTTCCACCCCTTCTGCTATTGTATCTAGACCTAACTTTGATACTAAAGAAACAATACTTTCTGTAATATTTGCGTCTATACCGTCAGAAGCACTAATGTTTGCAATAAAAGATTTATCAATTTTTAATGTGGTAAGAGGTAAAAGCTGCAAATAACGCAAAGAAGAGTAGCCTGTACCAAAGTCGTCTAATGAAACACCTACTCCTAAATCTCGTATTTTACGCAACTTTGCAATAATATCTTCTACATTATCTATTAACATTCCTTCTGTAATTTCTATCTCTAAGTGCTTTGTATTTATGCCGTACTCTTTTAGTTTTGCCGCTAGGCTATCTGTAAAGTCTGCTGTCTTAAATTGCAAAGGAGAAACATTTATAGACATTATGCCATCAAAGTTCATTTCTTTTTCCCATTGTGCAAGTGTCTTTAGTGCAGTGTCTATAACCCATTCACCAATAGGAAGCACTAAACGAGATTCTTCTGCAAGGGGAATAAATTGTTCTGGGCTAATCCAACCCATATCATCATCATGCCATCTAATAAGAGCTTCAAAACCTCTTAACTTTCCTGTATCAACATCAAATTGTGGTTGGAAATATAATTGGAACACGTGTTCCATCATAGCTTTAGACAGTTTACTTTCTATATTTAGTTTTCGTAAAAAATTCTCTTGCATAACCTTTCGGAATACGCAGATGTTATTCTTTCCATTCTTTTTTGCTTCTGCCTTTGCCATATCTGCAAAGATAAGTAAATCTGGGGCATTTTTTGCATCATCAGGATACATTGTAATCCCCCCAGAAAAGCCCATGCTTTGTGCATTAAAAGAAGATAAGATATTTTCTCCGAGTGTTATTAAGTTAGCATGGATGTGTATATTGCGCTTTAAGATAACAAACTCATCTCCCTCTAATCTAAAGGCTGATGTATCTTCATTTTCAAACTTTCGCAATATTTGTGCACTTTTTCTAATAAAGTCATCGCCTGCATTGTGCCCTTGAGAATCATTTATGTCTTTTACATTGTCTAAGTCTAAAAGAATTATTCCAAATCTTTCATTAGTTTTATTATATGAAGTGATTGCATCACTTATAGAACGATTAAACCATGCCCTATTGCCTAAATTGGTTAAAGAATCATGATAGGCTGCAAAGTGTAGTTGTTCATTTAGAGTTTGTATATTTTCTAATTTATTTTTTAGATTTGCTCTACTAAGGCTTAATTCATCGGTTAAAGAAGCAAGACGTAAATTTTGCCTTCTAAGTTGCTGTTCACTTTCTTTATCTTTTGTTATATCAATAAGGCTTACGGCTAATTTATTCTCTAGTATGGGGTCTATAGTTATTTTAAGCCAACTGTTAAGAAGCACTGAGTAAAAGGTTTTTGTTATAGATTGCTTTTCATTTAGAACTTTTATAGCAATTTCTTTCCATTCTATATCTTGAGAGAGTTTTTCTTTTATTAGAGAGTATTTTTGTCCTTGTGCAAGTATGTCTTTTACAGTTTCTTCAAATTTTTTATTTTTATATATTAACTGAAAATCTATAATATCTCCACCTACGTTTAATATAGGTTCTGCAATGCTTATTGCAATAGATAAACTATTTAATATTTGCTCGTAAATTAATTCCATACTATTTATTATATCGTATCTAATTATATTTGTCATTCTATTTTTTTTGTATTAGAATAGACCTTATTAGGAAACTTTGTTTTCGCACTTACACACATATATTAAAATATTGGAGATTTATATGAAAAAGATTTTAAAAAGTTTATTAGTTTTAGCTTTTTTTGCCTGTTTAGTTTTTGTTGCATATAAAATAATTTTTCATTTGAAAGAAATACAGCAAGAAAAAATTGAAAAATTAGAGAAAGCAGTTTCTTATTTAAAAGAAGATTATGTTCCCCTTCGTTTTGAAGTTTTAGACTCTTCTAATTCAAATTTTAAAATAAATCTTGCTGTATATGATTTAGACGGAAACAAAGTGGGAGTGGCAGAAGAAATGAGTTTTAGTGGGGACGAGTTGTTCTTTGACTTTCAAGTTATACAACTATCGGAAAATGAATATATTTTTTTCCCTGTGGGTGTGTATACAAATACTATGCCGCTTTC
>CAJOPO010000386.1 GCA_905236315.1 uncultured Treponema sp. | reverse complement strand
TTTTTCAAGTTTTAATTCTTCATTCTTTTTTTCTATTTCAGTCATATTCATACTAAGAATACGCTTTTGCTCCTGCATTTGTTCACAAGCCCATTTGCCATCTCTACCTACAAAAAAAGATGTAACGACATACATAAGAGTACCCATACATGCAGCAACCAAAAATCTACATTTAATCATTATACTTAGTTTTTCGGTAGCAAAAAAGCATTTTTAAAGAGTATACTTAAAAACAACTGTTATCTAGCCCACTACTCTATATATGTAATTTTATTTTTTTAACTTTCTAAGAAGTAAGTTTTCATTAAGCCCTTCCCCTTCACTTCAAGTTCAACAGGACCGCTATATTTGAACACATTCTTTGTTTGCTCATAGGTACTTTCTGTAACATGTATGCGATTAGGAACACCAGTGCTTTCCATGCGACTAGCAACATTTACGGTATCGCCCCATATATCATAAATAAACTTTGTTTTGCCAATAACACCAGCCACAAGATTTCCACTATTAAGACCAATCCTCATGCTCAAACTAAGTTTATTGTCTTCATTAAATTTTTGGAGAACTTCCATCAAGGTTTTTGCAAGAGCTATCATTCTTATAGCACTATCATTTACTTCATCTTCCGTAAGACCACAAGCCGCCATATAGCAGTCCCCTATAGTCTTTATTTTTTCAACTCCCATCTCTTCTAATTTTACATCTATAAGAGAAAAAAGTGAGTTTAATATAGTTACTATTTTTCCAGCAGTAAGACCTGTAGAAAGTTTTGTAAAACCTACAATATCCGCAAAAAGAACGCAAGCATTTGGATAGGAGCGAGCGATAATTTCATTAGGGTGTTCTGTTAATTCAATGGCTATATCCTTAGGCAATATATTTAATAGAAGATTTTCGATTTTTTCATTTGCAACTTGCAATGCCTTTTGCTGACATTCCAATTCATGATTGGAATCTTCAAGAGCAATAGCCTGTTTTTGTAATTCTAGGGTTTTTAATCTTAATTCCGCTGTCTGTAACTCTACCTCTTGTTCCAATTTTACCTGGTAACGTTTCATTCTATGCCACCTGCCATATAAAATGGAAGCAATTATAGCCATAACAAAAACCGCTACTATAAACCAGAACCACCAAACCTGCCAGAAAAATGCTTTCTTATGAATAACAAGTTTAGAAGACACAAAACTTTCTATATCATCTGAATTTTCCGCTTGAACAAAGAAATTATAAGTTCCAGGCTTTAAGTTCGTATAAGAAACAGAACGTGCTGTAGACCATTCAGAATAACTTGAATCAAAACCTTCCAATTTATATCTAAACTGCATTTGTTCAGAAGAAATAAAACTAAGCCCTGTATATTTTATACTAATACGTTTAGAATCTGGAGGCATTACAATAATACTGCCGTCATAATCTAATGTTTCTGTATCTACAGTAACTTCTTCCAAGTGTACAATAGGAACCATTTTATTAGTGACTTTTACAGGGTCATAAATGGCAAAACCATCTATAAGTGTAAACCATATACGTCCTAAACTATCCTTCATAGAAAGTGACGTTGATGTAATACCACCTGAACGTAATCCGTCAGAGCGTCCAAAAAACTTCGTATGAACACTATCATCTATGCCCTCTGCCACAGATTCTAACTGAGAAAGTTTTACTGAAGCAATACCTCTATTACTTATAAGCCAAACTGTTCCTGTATAGTCAGGAATTAACTGAAAAACGCTACCTGTTCCTAAACCATTAGAGGTATTAAAGGAAAAGAGTTTTCCATTTTTAAGGCGACTAACCCCTGTTCCAGTACAAATCCATAATTCATTTTCTATTTCACTTATTTTAAAAATAACGTTTCCTGCAAGACCATCTTCTGTAGTATAAGTCTTTATTATATGATTATCCTGTAGAACAAAAACTCCACCTCCGTCTGTTCCACACCATATTTTACCCTCAGAGTCTTCATAAATGCACATAATATAATCATTAATAAGACCATCTTCTCTTGTTAAAGAGGAAACCTTTCCTGTTTTGGCATCTATTATCGCAAGACCAGAGGTAGTTCCCACATATAAATCTCCATTAGATATTTCTATACATACCCTTGTCTTTTTACCAGGGAGTCCATCTTCAACATCCCAAGAATCCACAGAGCCGTCCATATCAAAACGAAGCTGACCAAATTTATTATAAGTGCTTACTAAAAGTTTTCCGTCTTTAGTAAGACCAACATGACGGATTCTAACGTTTTTACAATATTCAGTTATTGCGTTTTCTTCAAATTTAGAATCAATGTAATTATAGCAATAAAGCCCATTATCGCCTGCAAGCCAAGTTAGTCCATGAATCTTATCTTCTGCAATGGCATTAACTGTAGTAGGCATAGAAATAGTCTTAAACTTGCTTATTGTAAGTTTTTCAAGTCCGCCCCTATCGGTGCCAAACCACATATTGCCTTCGCGGTCTTCCGTTATAACGTTTACATTATTATCTGTAAGCCCATCTTTTTGGGTGTAATGGGAAATTATACCATTGTGAATTATTGCAATACCGTTATCCAAGGCAAACCACATATTGCCTTTTTTATCTTGATAAATATTTTTTACAAGCGTTCCCTCTTGATTGCCATATCCTAAATCGTATAGGGTTTCTTCTGTGCCGTGTAGCCGAATAGCATAATGAGGCGAAACTCCAAACCAAAACGCCATATCAGAGTCTTGAGTT
>CAJOPO010000385.1 GCA_905236315.1 uncultured Treponema sp. | reverse complement strand
ATAAAAGAAAAGAGGCTTTATGGAACAAACCCTACCTAAGATGCTTCGAAGCACCGCAGAAAAATATCCTGAAATAAATGCTCAATATTCACGCACAAAGAATGGCGATTTTATACCTACCAACTATCACGACCTTTTTCAAAATGTCCTTGATTTTGCAGGTGGTCTTTTAGAGTACGGCGTTATTCGCGGAGAACGCATTGGTCTTATAAGTGATAACCGTAAGGAATGGGAACAAGCGGATATGGGGCTTTTAGCTCTGGGCTGTGTAGATACCCCTAGAGGTTGCGATGCTACAGAAACAGACCTTTCATACATTTTAGCCTTTGCAGGGTGTAAAATAGTAATTACAGAGAACACTGCCCAAGTAAAGAAAATATTAAACATAAAAGAGAAACTCCCAGATTTACAAGCTCTTATTGCCTTTGACCCTGTGGATAGTTCAGAAATTGAAAGGGCTAAAGAGTTGGGCGTGCGCTTTTATCAATTTTATGACGTTGTTGCTAATGGGCATAAATGGCGCATAACACACCCAGATGTTGTAGAAAATGAACTAGAGAAAGGTCAGTGGGACGACCTTGCTACCATCATATTTACTAGTGGAACCACAGGAACTCCAAAAGGTGTAATGCTCACGCATGGCAATTTCTTAACCCAATTAGATGATGTTGATGAGCGTATATTTCTAAATCCTGGGGAAAAAGCCTTATGCGTTCTTCCTGTTTGGCACGTATTCCAAAGAGAAGTTGAATATGTTATTTTAAGTCAAGCCGCTTCTATTTGTTATAGTAAGCCTATTGGAAGCATTTTATTAGCAGAT
The DNA here is from genome assembly GCA_905236315.1 of uncultured Treponema sp. Taxonomy (GTDB): domain Bacteria; phylum Spirochaetota; class Spirochaetia; order Treponematales; family Treponemataceae; genus Treponema_D. The sequence goes on along the minus strand of CAJOPO010000385.1, from coordinate 1,821 downwards.
TTCCAAAAAGTTAATCCCTATCTTTTACCCGCTGTTCCTCGTGTTTTTGAAGCCATATATGATGGTATATGGAAAAAAATGCGAAAGACAGGGGGCATAACTTACATCTTGTTTAAGTTCTTTGTAAACGAAGCTATCTTATGGGACCGCATAGACACAAAGTTACGCCGTAAAATAGCCCGCTTTGGACCAGACCACTTAGGCTTTTGGTGGCCTGTCCTTGTACTCCCTTGGTTATTGCTATACCCTATAAAATTATTAGGAAAGCTTCTCGTATTCAGCAAAATAAAAAAAGTTGTGGGAAAAAACTTCCGTGCTGGCATTGCAGGTGGCGGAGCCTTCCCTGAATATATAGACAGATTCTTTTGGGCTGTTGGTATAAACGTTGTGGAAGGTTACGGCCTTACAGAAACCGCTCCCATTATAAGTGTGCGTCCCATTGCCGACCCCATTATGCGTTGCGTTGGCACTCCTATACGTGGGGTAGAAGCCCGCATTGTTGATGATGACGGTTTTATTTTGGGTAAGTGCAAAAAAGGTTCCTTGCAAGTGCGCGGTGGAACCGTTATGAAGGGCTATTACAAAAGGGATGACCTTACTGCAAAGGTTATGACTAAAGATGGCTGGTTTGATACAGGGGACTTAGCTATCCTTACGGTAAATAATGAAATCCAGTTGCGCGGTAGAAAGAAAGACACAATCGTTCTTATGGGTGGTGAAAATATAGAGCCTATTCCTATAGAAGATAAACTTAATACCTCAACTTATATTTCTGCTTCTGTAGTAATTGGCACTAATGAAAAGGGCGAAGACCAGCGTTATTTAACAGCCCTTATTCTTTTGAGCCAAGAAGAAATTGAAAATTATGCCAAGCAGAATGGAATAAAGTATGACCAATATGAAGAATTAGCAGAAAATGAAGAGATTCGTAAACTTATAGGAACGGAAATATCAGAACGTGTTAGTGGAAAGAATGGCTTTAAGGCATTTGAAAAAATTAATAAGTTTGAACTTATTACAAAGCCGTTTGAAATTGGTGTAGAGCTAAGTGCCAAGCAAGAAATGATGAGGTACAGGATAAAAGACTTATATAAAGAAAAGATTGCTCGCATGTATAAGGACTAATTGTTCTAGTAAATGGAGCTTAGTTCGTTATGTATGCTATGTTAAGCGTGTCATTCTGGGAGGTGTTACAAAATGTATGCTATATTCAGAGAGTCATTCTGAACACACAATGCTAGCAGGCGTTGCATTGTGGAAGAATCCGTGTAATGCTAGCGAAAAAACACAAGCTTTATTGATTTTTCGCTACGTTCAAAATGACGGTTGAAAGTTTTGGCATACTTTGAACTGCCCCATACTTTTACCCCACCCATTACTTTTTTTCTAAAAAAAGAGTGCAAAATATCTTGACATTATGCGGGGGGGGTATAATATCCTATATTTTTTATAGGAGTGTGAAATGAAACACGTAAAAATTTTATCTGTATTGTTTGTATTATTTATGGCTCTAGCCTTTATTGGTTGTGAAGACAATTCTAATCCTTTAAAAGACAGTACCTATAAGTATTCTACTGATAACGTAACCGCAACTGTAAAATTTTCAACAGATACTTTTACTTACACTTGCACTGGAGAAGAAGACGTGACAGGTACTTACTCTGTTTCTGGTACAACAGTAACCTTTACTGTAGATGGAGAGGAAGATACAGGTACTACAAGTGATGATTGGAATACTATTGTATTTCATGGTGCAACTTTTAACCGCCAATAAATAAACCATATCACTTAAAAATATCACAGCATTAGACCTGCAAACTT
>CAJOPO010000384.1 GCA_905236315.1 uncultured Treponema sp. | reverse complement strand
TAACAAATGCAAAAAAAAATATATGTTACTGGCATGGATAATGATGCCTCTGCAGAAAAAATAACAAATGCTGTAAAAGCAGTTTCAGGTGTAACAAATGTAGTTTCTACTCCTGCAAAATGTCAAGTTATGGTAGACTATGATGAAAATACAGCAGATATAGAAAATTCTATTACTATAGCAATAGAGTCTGCAGGAGCTATGGTTTTAGCATAAATATGAAAATAACCGTGCTTGATGGAGGTTCATTAAATCCAGGTGATTTATCATGGGATGAGTTAAATCAATTTGGACAAGTAACTATCTATAACAACACAGAAGAAAAAGATATTATAAACCACATAGCAGATAGTAATGCAATACTCTTAAATAAGGTAAATATAACAGAAAGCATTTTAGATGCTTGCCCTTCTCTGTGTTATATAGGTGTACAAGCGACAGGTTATAATGTAATTGATTTACAAGCATGCAAAAAGCATAAAATTACTGTTACTAATGTTCCCTCATATTCTACAGGTGCTGTGGCACAATTTGTTTTTGCTTTTATAAGTGAGTTTGCCTGTCGTACTAAAGAGCACTCTGATAGTGTATTTGCAGGTGAATGGGTTAATTCTAAAAATTTTTCATATACAAAGGCTCCTCTTATGGAGCTTGAAGGCAAAACTTTAGGAATACTTGGCTACGGTAACATAGGTCGTAAAGTTGCACAAATAGCAAATGCTTACGGAATGAAGGTTATTGTTTGCACTCGTACACCACAGGCTGATATTCTCTACCCTGTAGATTTTGAAACTCTATTAAAAGAAAGTGATATTTTAACATTACATGTTCCTCTAACAGATAAAACTAAGGGTATAATAAATTCAAATACATTAAAGTTAATGAAATCTTCTGCATATATAATAAACACTGCGCGCGGAGCAATTATTAATGAATATGATATGCTTGACGCTCTTAAAAATAATATAATTGCAGGATATGCCGCTGATGTTGTAAGTGAAGAGCCAATGGTAAAAGATAATTCTCTACTTCTTGCTCCCAAAGATAAGATATTATTAACGCCACATATAGCTTGGGCAGCAAGGGAAACACGGCAAAGGCTACTTGATATTGTTATAGAAAATCTAAAATGCTTTATTGAAGGTAAACCACAGAATGTAATTTCAGATTAAGTTTAATCTGCTAAGAATTCCCCCCGACGCAGAGTGTTCGTGGTATTAAACCCGATGCACAAATAACGTGTTTTGTAAGAGTGCTAAAAATTATCCTATCAAGAGTATCTTTCTACTAGACAAATAATAAAATAGTTCATATAGTTTAAAGCAAAAAGGCTGTAAATGAGGTGAAACAATGGGCAAGACTATAGCTCAAAAGATTTTTGAGGCACATTTGGTAGATAAACCATTTGAAGGAACAAATATATTAAAATTAGATAGAGTATTTTGTCATGAAATTACAACTCCTATTGCAATCAATGACTTAGTTGACCGCAATATGGATAGAGTTTTTGATGCAAGTAAAATAAAAGCAGTTATAGACCATGTTACTCCTGCAAAGGATTCAAAATGCGCTATGCAGGAAAAAATATTGCGTGATTGGGCAAAGAGAAACAATATAAAAGATTTTTTTGATATAGGTGCTAATGGAGTTTGTCATGCTATATTCCCAGAAAAAGGTTTTGTAAGGCCTGGATTTACAGTTATAATGGGAGATAGCCATACTTGTACACATGGAGCTTTTGGTGCATTTGCGGCTGGGGTTGGAACAACAGACTTAGAAGTAGGTATTTTAAAAGGGGTTTGCTCATTTAAGGAACCCAAAGCCATTAAATTTGTACTTACAGGTCAATTAAAGCCTGGTGTATATGCAAAAGATGTTATTTTGTTTCTTATAGGTAAAATAGGTGTAAATGGTGCAACAAATTGTGTTGCCGAGTTTACAGGTCCTATAGTAGACAACTTTAATATGGAAGAACGTATGACTCTTTGCAATATGGCTGTAGAAGCTGGAGCAACAAGTGGAATATGTTTTCCTGATAAAGTAACAGTAGATTACCTATGGCCATTTATAAAAGATGAATTTGATAGCAAAGAGGCTGCCTTAGCCGAATACAGTAAGTGGGTTGATGATGAAGATGCAGAATATGAACACGTATACCAATTTGACCTTTCTTCATTGGAACCTGTGTGTACTATAAACTATAAGCCAGACCAAATAAAAAAGGTATCTGAAATGGAAGGTACGAAAGTTGACCAAGTATATATAGGCAGTTGTACAAATGGAAGACTTAGTGATTTAAGAGTGGCGGCAGAAATCTTAAAAGGCAAACATATTGCAGAAGGTGTAAGAGGCATAGTTTCCCCTGCTACACCAAAAGTCTATAAAGATGCCCTAGACGAGGGACTTATTTCAATCTTTATGGATGCTGGCTTCTGTGTTACAAATCCAACTTGCGGGGCATGTCTTGGAATGAGTAATGGTGTTCTTGCAGAAGGAGAAGTTTGTGCTAGCACTACTAATCGAAATTTCAACGGCAGAATGGGAAAAGGCGGTATGGTTCATCTTATGAGTCCTGCTACAGCTGCAGCAACAGCTATAAAAGGAAGTATTACAAATTCTGTTAATTTTAAAGGCTAAAATATT
>CAJOPO010000383.1 GCA_905236315.1 uncultured Treponema sp. | reverse complement strand
GTGTCATTTTTTACCTCGATGACATTGTACTACAGAGCGATTTCTTTAAATACTATACATTTTAAATGTGGTTATAATGCGGATGCCATAGGTATGGTCGGTGCAATTCTTTTGCAGTCAGATTCCTTGAGGAAATGTAATAGTGCCATTCCTCAGATTTTCCGCCCTTTCTCTCAAACTCTGTATGAACTGCCCCGATGATGCATTTCATTCAAGGCCATTGCCTACCTCCATGCCCCCAAGAAACATCATCTATCGTAAATGCCGTCCTTATTTCTTTTCTCCCATGTTCCATTTTTTTCGTCTGTGCTCTGTCCATTTTTGAGCGCAGTTTTTTATCCTACACATATTCACTGATTCTGGAGTGACGAGGGCAAGCAGGCTCAGAAGCCACCAGTAGCACGGTATCCTCTGTATGTTGAAATTCTTTCTAAGGTATTCCCTGATATGCTCTGTCGAAGCCCATTCGTAGATTAACTTTATATTTCTCAAATCACAAAAGCTTCCGAGTATCAGAATTATCACCGCATCTTTGACGCTGCAGAAATATCCGTCATATTCTCGTTTTGTTTCTACTTCATCTAGGCTGTCTATTAATTCTCCCCTCAACATTTTTTATGTTAGCATACTTCTTTCACTTTTTCATCACCTTTTGGGTAAAAATTGATTTCCGTGATAAATCATCTTAAAGGTGAATAATTTTGTTTAAAGTATTATCCTTCACCCATTTCATAGCTTTTTCATAATCTTCGTTAGTATCAAACTCTATCCAGCCATTATTAAAATGAACTGCTTTTACTTGCTTACCAGATTCTATAATGGCATTTAATAAATCCGTCATATAGGCTTTTCTAATTGTTTTACCAGACTGTTGCCATGGTTTGTTTTCAAATTTTGAATATGCTTCATTAAGTAGCTCTGTAATAAAACTTAAAGCGTTTTTAGAAAACTTTAATAGTCCTATATAGCGAGCACTAATTAAGTCTATATCTGGGGATTCTCTACCAAGCTCTGTAATATTGTCGTTACTATCTATTGCAAGACTTTCTGTATCAAAGTCAATTTTACCATAGCGCAGTTGCCAATAAGTTTTCCAATTATCATCAACCGCTACTGCAAAATCATCTAAAGATGTCTTCATTGTTTCTAATAAATGCCTTTCAAAAAGTATATCAGAATAACTTACAATTACGTCATCGTCAAATTCAGATTTTGCAGTCATAAGGGATTCCACCATATTTGTGTTTGCGTAATCTGCATTTATATAATACTTTATATTGTCATACTGAATTTTATCAGAAGCAAAGCCTTTCACTATTATTATGTTATTAATGCCACAGCTTTTATATAATTCTATTTGGCGTTCAATAATAGTTTTACCCATAAAATTTAACATTCCCTTAGGAAGATTTTGTGTATATTTTTTTAATCGTGTACCTTGACCAGCTGCTAAAATAATTGCTTTCATTCTTTGCCTCCAAATAAATCTTGCACAAATCTTATATCGTTAGGATTAAATATTTCTTCTCTTTCTGGATGCCACATAGTAGCTTTTATATTAAATTGCGTATGACGTATAGCCTCTACAACGCCATCATCTGTATATGCCATAATTTGTAAGTTTTCAGATTTAAAGTTTTTACAATATATACCTTGATTGTGATAACTATTTACTTCTCTGTTTTGCCAAATTGGACTTATCAACTTATGCCTTGTAGCTACGTGATTTGTAACACTCTCTAGTGGCTGCCCAAAGTAATCAAGAATAACTTGCATACCGCGGCAAAAACCATATAGATGAATATTATTTTTTATTGCATACGAAATTAATTCATATTCTGTTTTGTCCCGTTCTTGTGCATTACCACCATATTTTTCAAGAGAGTTTCCACCTGTAAGGATTATGCCACAAGGTTTTAGCACCCTTACGGCACATAAAGCAAGCGTAAAATCATTGGGAAGAGGAACTGGAATATAACCACATTCATAAATAAACCTTGCAATTCTTTGGTCTGCACAATCTCTGCGTTCATTATACGAAGGGATTACATCTACTCTCTGCGTAAATGTAACAATCTTATTCATAGTATACCCTTTGTAATTTTGCCATGCTTACAATCAAGACATAAAACGTTTTGTTTAGATGCAAAATCAAATATTGTTTGCCCACAACCAATAGCAGCAGGAAGTTCAAATTCTGCACAACGTATTGCCATGTGAGATGCCACTCCTCCATAGCAGGTAATAAGTCCTGCAATGCCCTTTGTAAATATCCAATCATATCCTGGGGCAGCTTTTTCTATTGCAACTATTTTCCCCTGTAGATTAAAATCTGGATTATTTGTATCTAAAAATGCAACAGGAGCTTTTATAATTTTTGTGCTAATAAAATTAGGTCTAACTTCTGTTATTTGTATAAAATCAAAATCTGAAGTTTTAGTAAACACAGAAGGTAAAATTAACTTTGAATACAAGGCATATTCTTTTTTGCGCACAGGAAGTAATTCTAAGATATACTGCTTTATTTCTTCTTGTACTCCGTAAAAGCAAAAAGAAATTATTTCATTTATATCAAAAAAGGCAATTTCTTCCCTTGTAACATTAAGTTTCTGTGCAATTTCTGCAATAAGTTCTAACACAAAACTTAACGATTTTGTAAAAGTAAATTTAAAATATTCACGTTGTTCTAAAGAAGTCTTCATAAAAGACAAAAGCTCTTCAGCATTAATAGAGATATTTGATTCTTGCAATGCCTTTTCTGTTTTTTGTTGTAATTGTGCATCAAGTAAGACAGCGTCAGGCACATCTTTTACACTTACACTTTGCATTTGCTTATTAATTAAAGGCGATGTATTGAAAATGCCAATATCTTGCATATCATAACGAGGTTTTGTTATATCATAGGTGCCAGCACGTAAATGTCCATAAGTTTCAAAGAAACGCTCTTTTGTTATAGCCCCTGTTTGCAAATCCTTAAAGGCTTGTTCTAAATCACTTGTTACAGTGTGTATTCGAGCCATAAAGTTATCAAAATCTAAAGATGACCAATATCCTTTATTTTTTAATGATTGTGCAATGCTACGCGCTATAAAAGCATAACGAGCATGGCGAGAAAATTGCGCTGTACCAAATTCTGTAATAGCATTTAATAGCTTATGAATTATTTTAGATATGCTTTGTATAAAAGTATTCTTATTATATTTTTGAAAACATTCCTTTCTTATAGCTTCAAGTTTTTGCAACGAGTCAGTATCAGTCCTTAATACTTTTTTGTAATCATTAATTGCGTTAAGCGTTAAATTATAAAGAGATGTGTTAATAGAATTTATTTCTTCTTCTGTAAAGCCTTTTGCTTTTAAGTTTATAAGTTTATCCTTAGTACAAAAATCAAAACAGCTAAGTGCTATTTCAAACTCTATTTTATCATGAGCTGATAAATCGCTTTTTAAGCAATCAATATAATAATCCTTTAACTTGCACGCTAAAGTCTCTGATAAGGCACTTGGAATTAAAGCCATAAATGCTAATTCTACTATTATATATGGCTTATTACCGTAGCGGCACATCAAATCTTTATTTACAGCACTATAGCCCATAGGGATAAGGCCTTCATTCCATGCTTTATGCGTTATGAGAGTGTGCGATACAAAGAATAATCTAATAAATGCGGATTAGAGCCTATTATTTCTGCAGGATTCTAAAAGGCCATATCAGATAAAAGGGAAGTCTTATTCTGTATGCTACATTTTTTGTAGCCTTCCTTGTAAGTGTTTTTTATTTGCAGTAAACTTTGTGTATCGCTAATTCTTCCAAACTTATAGCTTGCAGCTAAGGGGCGCACTTGAAATATAAATACTCTATCATCTTTCGTAATAGCAAATTCTATATCAAGCAACATTTTAGTCAATATGCCTTCTAGTTCCTTTATAGCGCGATATAAATTTTGCCATTGCACAGGAATTGCTTCTATAGAGGCATCTTGGGCAATATATATACTTTTACCGCTAGCACCACTTGTAACAGAATCAGTTGAACCTGAATCATCATAGTTTATAATATAGTATGGTCTATTTTGCTGAATATCACGAGTAAAGACAACACCGCTATATCTTACATTTTCTGTTTGTGTTTGAATTAGGATTTGCTCTTCTTCATCTACAAATCCATCTTTAGAATATGAATTATATACTTCTTGTATTGCAGCAAGTACAGCCTCGCTATCATCAGGCTGTATTCCTAACACACTTTCAAAGTGACCTGCATTAGATGATTCAAAGCTATCTTCTTTAACCGAAGAAGAACGCACTACAATTTTCTTATTTGTAAATCTTTCTTTTATAATACGCGCTACATTAGCAGGATTTTCTTTTGCTTGTTTTACAGTAATAATAAGTATATCCTCTATAGAAGAAAACCTTAACTGCTCTTTTAGCGTTAGTAATGTATTTGCCTTTGTTGATACAATATTACTATGCTTATCTTGTAGTTCACTACGACTTGTAAGGGCATATAAAATTTCTTGTGGAGAAAGATGTTCGTAATAATCTATTACTTGTACTTTTCCGCCTATAGAACGCAAGTATTCACGTGCATTAAGAACACTAATAGAATCTCCTCTAAATAATGTAATTTCCGCCTCTGGATAAATATAGTGCAGTTTTTTAGGTTTTCTGTTGGGTCTAAAAACTTCTGAGGCATCACCCAGTCTACATATTCTATGCTTTCTAATACAGCACGTCTTTCCTGTTCATTAGAAACAACCGCCCCCATCCAACTTTTTGCCGCTGCATCAGAAACAAGCCCCACAATATGTAAGTCAGAATCTTGGGAAGCAATCTTTAACGCTCGTAAATGTCCATAATGAAATAAATCCATTATGCCGTAGCTGTATGATATTTTCATGTATGTATCCTAATTTTTAAGTTCCTTTTCTTTATTCACAAGGTAGTTAAATGTTGCGCTTGCACTATGTCCAATATTTGCCCAACATTCCTCTCTTACGCTATCCCTACCCTGCTGTAATTCTCTACTTTGCAAGGCTACTTGTATTACGTCTTTTATATGGCTAAAGTCTTTTTCTTGTAGCTTTATGCCAATTTTTGGTAATGTAGTAAACTCCCACATCTCTCCTTCTATCCATGCTGCGTCATAAGGAGATGAATCAAATTCAACATCTGTATATATAACAGGCTTATTAATGCCTAATGCAAAATCGAACATTGTGCCGCTAAAGTCTGATATAAGTATGTCTGCTCTATTTAATATAGAAAAATTATCATTATCAAAATTCCATTCCATTTGGTTAAATTCCTTTTGTAGTGGGGCTAGAATGTGCTGTTCACTTACTACGCTTTGAGGATGAGGGCGAACAACAATAGTAAAGCCTGTCTGCAAAAGAGCGTTTAGGAATGCAGAACCAAATTTAGAAAGCAAGCCGCTTTTGCCCCAACTAGGGGCTACAAGCACAACGGTTTCTGCATGAGTTTTTATGAGGGCACAAGAATCTTTCTGAGACTTTATGTTATCCATTACAGCAGAACCTACTATAACGTATTCTTTTCGCGAAATATTTGGACGTAAGGATTCTATTTCTTTTGCAGTATCAATTTGTGATTGTCCACTTACAAGCACAGAGTCATAGTGGTCAATGCCATACATACGATATGTGTATAGAGAGCTTAGGGCATGAGGAACATGTGCATACCACTTTACATAGCGGCTACGTTTCCACTGATACACGTCAAGTCCAGGCGTAGTTGCTAGTACAATATCTGCATGAAGTACATTCATCTTTGCGTAAGGCTTATTTTTTTCTCCTAGATATTGTGCATGTATATATTTATAATCACTTTGTAATACTGGGTCATCTGGACTACAGGTATAATAAGTTAAGTCAATTTTGTGCTTTTCAAATTCATTACATAACTCATGAAAAACATTCCAATAACGTTTGTGGTCGCTAAAGATTACATAAGGAATGTTTTTATCAGCAAGCTTGTCCTTAGCCCTGCCGCCAGAAAATATAAACATTAGTTTTACGTACAAGGCACGAAATGCAAAACCTGCTGTAGCAACGAGAGCAAAAAACAAACTCACTAGCATACTGCCAGTACCAGGGTCTATATATAAAAACATATTACATCTCCTATTCAATAAGCCTTTTACGCTCTTCCCACTCTAAAAGGGGAATCCAATTTTTCTCTTCGTATATGTTATTGCTAACATGCCATGCTCTGTCTTTTTCTAATTCAAACTCTGTTGCTTCCTTAAAATGTTCTGCATTCCAGTCTTTGCAGTGATAAACATTTATTCCATTCTCTTTATTTTGCACTAATACCTTTTTTGTAAATGGGTTTATATTAGAAAGCCCTAAGCCCTCTTTCGCAAGAAATATTGTATCTGCATTAGTCATAAAGGTGTTATCGGTCTTTACGCTATCTGTAGAATCAAAATCTTTACATAGAAATATTGGACTATACCAAGACACTAAATATTTATTCTCATCACTAAAATATTTGCATTGTTTAAGTTCAACACCTCTCCCATGGTCAGAAACAATAATTATGCGCGTGTTGTTATAAACGCCTTCGTTTCTTAAATAGTCAAAGTATTTACCTAACTGCTTAAGGGCTGCAACATTGGCTCTATAATGATTAAGTGTGCTGTCGCTAGAAAACTCAGGGGCTGCACTCTCAAAGTCATCTCCTGGAGTGCAATAAATGTCATGCGTTATTGATGAGCAAGCAAAAATAAAAGAGCTTTGCTTTGAGTCTATAGCGGTGAGTTCAGGAAGATAATATAAATGAGAAAGTCTATTTAGCCAGATTTTACTTTCAGGAGTCACCTTTGTCCATTCAGATGGTTTAGTTCTAAAGTTAGAATAAAATCCCTCCCTTAATAAAGGAAAAATGGTCTGCAAAACAGAAAAATTAACTATCTGCTTTTTACATATAACATCATCTGCTTCGTTATAAGAGGCAATATTTTTCTCTTTTATAAATTTATTAAAATACTTGCCTTCTACCTCTGTAACAAATAAATCAGGTAATTTTTTATAATCACTTAAATCACCTTTCCAGCTAAAGCTAGGCCACGGTGGGTCAGAAATAGTTGCAGAAAAGCCTGCGTCTAAGAACAACTTTGAAATAACCAACTGAGACTCTGTATTCTTGTCTCTAAGCCTTTCCGTAGACCTCTTATTCATCTCTTCTTGATTATATTCATAGCCACCAAACATTGGCGGGGCACCTGTAACTGTAAAATCAGAAAAGCTAAGTGTATTAGGATAATAGGTAAAACCATCAAACTGCTTTTTTATTTGTGGATATTCATTAAATATTTGTTCTACAAAAGGACCTATAGCCCTATCTAAAAAGAAAACAATTACGTTCTTTTTATCTTTAGAAAGATGATAAACAGGTTCTATAATTTCTGTGTTATTTGTGTTTAAGTTATTTTCTTTTACACTTTCGTAATATTCATTAAACGAAATATTTATCTTTCTTGTATTATAAATGCCAAGTAACAGAGTGCCTATACAGATAGTTGCAAGAAGAGTGTTTATTACAGAAAGTTTCTTTTCTTTAATGGCTATAATGCAAAGCGCAAAAATAATTATAAAAATCGCAATGGGTAAAAAGACGAATAAAGAAGAAATGTTTTTTAATATACCCACATTTTCTAAATTAAAAGATATATCAAGGTTCCCATAATTGTTATTAAAAAGATAAGCATTTAATACGGCACAAAAGGCAACGCCACAAAGAATTATGGGCAAAAAAGTCTTTACCCTATTACCAGCCATCTTATAAAGGAGTGCAGGATACAGCACAAAGAGTCCTAAGAATATGCAAAAAGAATATTTAATAAACTCAAGAGGAGATAGTGTTTCTCCTAAAAAAGAAAACTCTCTTGGACTAGAGGCTATTACACTAGAGGGCAATACTAAACCACATAGAAGAGCTAGTAAAAGGCAAGAAAAAAGCAGCAGCGCAAAACTTCCATGATATGTTTTTATCATAGTGCCTTGCTTTATATTAGGGCGCAACGTTTTTACATAAGACTTAAGTGCGTTATATACTTTTAAATCTTTTAATTCATTTTCTATTTCTTTACCACAGGCAAGTCTTGCAAAGACTAAAACAAAAGCGAGTGCATAAAGCAATATAAGAAGTTTTGTAAAAATTGACGGAACATTATGCTTAATAGCAATGTAGCTTAAGATTAATAACAGTGGTAGTCCCGCAAAATTAAAGAACCTATAAATCTTGTATATTTTATGAGGCACCTTTTGTATAAAGTTCTTTATAAGTGAAAATATATTGTTTAGTGTCCAGTAGATTACAAGTCCACTAGGAG
>CAJOPO010000382.1 GCA_905236315.1 uncultured Treponema sp. | reverse complement strand
TTTTATGAATAATAAGGGAGCAAGTAGAGAGATAAGGAGATTTTCTAATTACAAAAAAACTTTCTTTGCAAATTATAAGTTATGTATTATAATAGAAAAAACCAGTTATGCTTCAAAAATCATATAGCTTTAAGACTACAAAAGAATTTCGCCAAATAGCTCAGCAGATAAGAAACAATAGTGCCTTTTCTACAAGCCGTAGTTGTCTTTTACAATTAGCAATTTACCAAAGTGACACAGACTTCATAAGCGAAGTGCTTGATATTGTATATAAGGACATACCGGGAGCTTGCGTTGCAGGCATTACAAATGATAACACAATAAGAAAAGACCACGCAAAACTTATATCATCTTGCAATGTAGTATATTTTACAGATTCTGAAGTATCCATAACATCTTATAATTTTGAAGTAATAAGTGAAGAAGAAGCGGGAAGCCTTTTAGACTCACGCATAAAAGCCCTTTCTTACGTTCAAGGCATACTACTCTTTGCCTCTGGCATAGACTGCGATGTAAACAAGTTTATAGACAGTGCATCAGGTAATATGAGCAATATACCAATATTTGGCTCTTGCGCAGGTTTACCTTCCCAAGAAAACGAAAACGGCTTACAAGAGCGAAAGACACCCCTTGTCTTTGAAGGCGACATCTATGCAGAAAACATACTTTCTAAAGGCGTTGTTGTAGTAATCCTGCACGGAAAAGACTTACACGTGCGCATTATTCCAGACATTGGCTGGCAACCACTGGGCAAAGAATTAGAAATTACAGGCACAGCAGGTTCTCTATGTGCTACAACCATAGACGATATGCCCGCTACATATATCTATGACATATATCTGCATGTTACCCCTGATAAGAATTTTTTGATGAACATCTGCGACTTTCCGCTCTTACTTACAGAACGCTACGGCATAATGCAAAACAGAGTTCCAATTAACTTTGATAACGATGGAAAACTATACTTTGGAGCAAACATCCACAAGGGAGAAAGAATCCGCTTAACTTACGGCAACATTCGCCACATGCTCACAGAAGCACAGCAAAACTCAAATCTTCTTTACAGATTTGGCTCTCAAGCCCTTTTTATTTATGCAAGTTCTATAAGGGACATTTTCTTAAAACAAGCAGCGCAAAAAGAATTAGGCTATTACAGAAATGTAAATAATGAACTTTTTTGTTGTTACGGCTGGGGAGAAATTTTAAAGTTTCAAACAGGCGGTGTACTAAACGCTTCCTTAATAAGCGTTGCCATGCACGAAGGTCACGTAGTTCACCCCACCACAGACATCAATCCACCAGAAAACTTAGAACCTGCACGCCTTACTATGCCGCTTTCTTCAAGGCTCATTTCTTTTTTGGAAACCACAAACAAAGAAATGAAAGAATCTAGCGAAGCTAAGTCTAACTTTTTGTCTAACATGAGCCACGAAATCCGCACTCCAATAAATGCAGTCTTAGGCATGGACGAAATGATTTTGCGCGAATGTAAGGACGATAACATTCGTGGCTATGCGCTAGACATTCAGAGAGCTGGCAAAATGCTGCTTTCTTTAATAAACGATATTTTGGATTTTTCTAAAATAGAAGCAAACAAGCTAGAAATCTTACCCTCGGAATATGATTTAAGCAGCACTATAACAGACCTTGTGAATATGGCAAGCCCTAGTGCAAAGAGAAAGGGGCTTAACCTTATAGTGCAAGTGGATAAAAACACCCCTCACAAACTTTACGGTGATGAATCTCGCCTAAAGCAATGTATGCTAAACATCATAACAAATGCCATAAAATATACAAAAGAAGGCTCTGTTACTATAAGCATAGAGGGAAAGCAAAAAGATGCAGAAAATCTTATGCTCACCATAAAGGTTGTAGATACAGGCATTGGCATAAAGAAAGCAGATATGAAGCGTCTTTTTACTCCTTTTGAACGCATAGAAGAATCTAAGAACCGAAACATAGAAGGCACAGGGCTTGGAATGAGCATTGTGCGTGGCTTACTTTCAAAGATGAACAGCAACCTAGAAGTAAAAAGTGAATATGGGCATGGTTCCACATTCGCTTTTACTATAGAGCAAAAAGTTATTTCATGGGAACCCATAGGAGATTACAAACAGACCCAGAGCGAAATTTCAAAAGATTTGCCTTCTTATAGAGAAAGTTTCCAAGCTCCAGACGCGCACATACTCGTTGTAGATGATATGAATGCAAATCTTACCGTTATAAAGGGACTTTTAAAAGCTACAAGAATCAAAATAGATACCGCTTCTAACGCGCAAGATGCCTTAAAACTAGCGCATGATACTAAATACGATATACTTATAATTGACCACCTTATGCCAAATATGGACGGCATACAGATGTTGCATGAACTACGCAAAGATAAGACTTCTGCAAATAATGATACAATCTGCATTGCACTTACGGCAAATGCCATTATGGGTGCAAAAGAAATGTATATAAAAGAAGGCTTTGAAAGCTATCTCCCAAAACCTGTAGATGGAACTGTGCTAGAAGAGACTCTAGTAAACTTTCTTCCTAGAGAACTTATTCTTTTGCCAGGAGATAAAGGATTTATAGAAGAGAAAAAAACTGCAAATGTCGCTCCTACAGTGCAAGCAGATAGCGAACTATACACTGCATTTTCTGACCTTTTTGGCATAAATATTCAAGAAGGATTAAAAAACTGTGGCACATGGGAAGTATTAAAAGAAACGGCTTCTTCCTTTTTAGAAAGTCTACCTCATCGCATTGAGCTAACAGAAGAGTTCAAAAATGCAAAAAACTTAAAAGAATACACAGTGCAAGTACACGGCATAAAGGGAGCTGCCCGCCTTATTGGAGCACAAAAACTTTCAGAACCCGCTGCCTATCTAGAACAGTGCGGGGATAGTGGTAACATAAAAGAAATAGAAGCAAAAACTGAAGATTTTATAAAATTATGTAAGGAATATATCATAAAGCTTCAGCCTTTAAGTGCGCTTCCATATACAAAGAGCCAAGTTGAAGAAAAAGACACCCGTCCTCTTATACAACAAAGCCAGATGGAAGAAGCCCTTTATGCCATAAAAGAATACATAAGCGCATTTGACATAAGTGGAGCAGAGAGCGTTACAGAAGCTATAGAGCAGTATAGAGTTCCAGATGATTTTATAAAGACATACAAGGAGATAAAAGAGCTTTTAAAAGCTGGGGATAGGGCAAATATTCTTTTGCTACTAAAAAATCTAAAGGGAGCCTCTAAAAACTTCAGTTTTTAGAGGCAACTTTGAAAATGCGATGTTGTAAGTCGCGCTATTATAGCGACTTACA
>CAJOPO010000381.1 GCA_905236315.1 uncultured Treponema sp. | reverse complement strand
ATACGTTGTCGGAGTAATTAGGTATATTTTTCTAAAATCTCGTGACCTAACAGGCAGTTTGAGAAATATATATTATAAGGGGATATTTTTATAGTAAAAGCTGTCTATTGCAACAAAACTTCATTGTAATGTCGATATATTTATAGTATAATATATAAATAAGGAAAAATGAAGACCTGACAATAGTGCGGCTATGAGGAGGTTTTTATAATGAAAGTCGCTATTTGTGACGACAATGAGCAATTATGCAAAGATTTATTCAATATGATTGAAAAATACAAACGCAGGCAGCAGATAATTATTGAAGCTGATGTGTTTTTGTCTGGAAAAGAACTTTTAGACAATATAAAATCGGGTGAATATTATAATTTGATTTTTATGGATATAGAATTGGGAAACTCCGAGTATGGAAATGATATAGGGAATTACTTAAGAGACGAGTTAGATAATCAAACAACTTGTATTGCTTATGTTTCAGCTTACAACAAATATGCAAAGGAACTTTTTGCAAGCAGACCTTTGGATTTTATTGAAAAACCAATAACTGAAGAAAAGATAGATAGAATATTTAATGCTTATTTTAGAGTGGCAAATAAGGAAGATATGTTTATAAAGGTCAAAGTTGGTTTTCAAACAAACATTATTTTATGCAAAGATATTCTCTATTTTTACAGAGAACGCCGAAAAATCTATGTTATAACAAAAACGGAGAAGTATGTAACTTATAAAGATTTTAATGAACTAAAGGAATTGAACGGGTTTATATTAATACATAAATCTTATATTGTTAATGCTAATTATATAAAAGCTTATGGATATAATTCAGTAACATTAACGAATAATGAAGTACTTAAAATAAGTCAATCGCAAAAAGACGAGGTAAGAGCGTATATGGAGGAAATATAAAAATATATGGAAATACTATTAAATATTTTGTATCTGCTATATAATGCTATAAGAATAATAATTATTTGCCGTTTGGGTAGCTTATTTTTAAAAGAAGAACGAATAGCTAAAATATGGAGAGGTCTTTTAATCTTTTTATATATAGCTATAAATAGTACAGCATATCTGATCACAGACGATAGAAACACTACATTAATTATCAATTTCATATTGTATATGGTATATACACTTGCATATAATGGTTCTATATTTCGGAGGTTTTTTAGTTTTTTGACGGGATATATCATAAATATGATATGTGAGGGTGGTATATATTATCTTATTCTAAACTTTAAACTGCCTGATTTACAAACATTCATTATTGCATACATTAGTATAATTTCAGTTATGTTTATAATTGAAGGAATGATGAAAACAATATTCAAACATGATGAATATGACGATATAGGACTAAAATATAAAATTTTCCTTCTGTTTGTACCTTTTGGAAGTTTGTATTTATGTAAAATAATATTGGATACATATAGTATATCTATAGGAATTATATCGGCAATAATTATTTTATTTATGATAAATATTGCTGTGTTTTTAATTCTCCATCTTGTAATAGAGTCTTATAAGAAAATCCATGAACAAGATATTATAAATAGAGAATATAAGTATTATAAAAATCATTTAGAAATGATAGAAAAAAATAACGACAATTTCGCTCGTACAAGACATGATTATAAAAATCACTCACTTACTGTTAAAAGCTATATTCAAGAAGGAAATTATTTAGAAGCTGAAAAATATATAGATCAACTCATGGAAAGTATAGGGGAACCTACGAAGATAGTAAAAAGCGGTAATAAGATTGTTGATAATCTTTTTAATTATAAATTAAGTGGTCTAACAGATTTAAAATTGGACATAGATATATCAATTCCAGATGAACTGTTTATTCCTGATTATGATATGAGTATTTTAATCGGGAATTTACTTGACAACTCAATAAATGCATTATATGATACGGATGAAAAAACACTTGAAGTTAGCATGAAGTACAAACTTCAAGCATTACATATAAAAATTGCAAATTCTTTTTCGGGTGAAATCATTAGAAAGGGAAAACAATTCTTTACAACTAAAAAAGATAGGATAAATCATGGATACGGGATAAAGAATATAGAGGAAGTAGTAAATAAGTATGGCGGACAAATTGATTTCACAACTGATAATAAAATGTTTACAGTAAAGATATTGCTGTGTGATACTTTTGATAAATAATTCCCAATATAACCTTGTGTATTGTGTGTAAACGCGATATACAAGGTTATTTTTTTGTTTTTATTGTTATTTTTTTAACAAAAACTTATGGAAAGTTACATTAAATCAATTATTTTTACATAAATCAGTTAATTCACAAATTATATGATATAATTCCAACTACAAAAATTAATAGGGAGGAATTATCAATGCAAAAAATTTTCAAAAAAATGTTGGAAACGATCAAAGGATTGGCTTTAAAACACAGCAATATTATAGCAACAATAACATTTGCTATTGTTGTTATGGACTGTAACAGCACTTGCTGTTATGTTTTAGGGCAACCCGAACTTCCGGAAAGCTGCAATAAATTTAAGAGATATGATTGAGTCACTAAGCTATAAAGCATCTGATTTTTTTATACGAAATAATAAAATAAAATTGGAAGATAGGGATGCATTTGCGTATGGGTTACGGCGGCTTATATTAAATGGTTTTATGCTAATTACATTTTCAATTTTGGGAATTATTACAAATAGGTTCATAGAGATATATATTTTTTTGTTGTTCTTTATACCATTAAGAAAATATGCTGGCGGTTTTCATTGCAATAATCCGCTGACTTGTTATATTTCATCTTGTTTATGTGTTATGAGCGGTGTTTATATGGCCAAATACATTAACAGTATATTTATATTATTTATTTTAGCAACAATATCAATGATATGTATTTTACTGTTATCGCCTGTTCAAGATAAACACAAAAAAATATCACAAAATGAGCAAAAAGCATATAAGCGAGTTATTAAAAGGCTATTCATAATAAATACGATAATCTGTATTATGATCTATAATTATGGATTGTTTTTGCCTGTAAAGTTATGTGTTTCGGGAATATTTATTGAATCATTGCTTGTAATATTTGGCGTATTTAAAAACCTTTGTGATAATAAAACAATTAATAATCCTGATTTTAATTAGTTAGCATACAAATTAAATTTAAAATGATAAAAACCAAAAAAAGGGAGGACAAATAATGAAGTTTAAAAGAGCATTTAGTCTATTTATGACAGGAATTATGCTTTCAACGGTATTTCCACGCAATGTATTTGCAGAGGATATAATACACAACAGTAATTCATCGATGGAAGATGATACAGTAAGTGGCAGTTCAATATCGGTTACGAGCAATGATATTGATGTAGATTTTAATCTAACAGGTCAATGGAATGGTGGTTTTAATGGAGAAATCGTTATTACAAACACAGGGGATTCAAAAATCGAAAACTGGCAGATAGAAATGACATTTCCGCAAGAAATAACAAATATTTGGAATGCTGCTATTGAATCTCATGAAGGAACAGTATATAATATAAGAAATGCAGGCGGTAACAATAATGTTGATATTCCTATTGGCGAGAGTGTTACTTTTGGATTTTCGGGAACGTATACAGATGAAATCGTTGAACCGACAAATGTTAAGTTGATTACGGGCAGACAAACTGCTACTGCCGAGGATTACTCAATAGATTATCAGCTTATGAGTGATTGGGGCAGTGGATTTACTGCACAGATAGTAATTACAAACAACACTGATAAGCCTATGGAGGCTTGGCATTTGGAGTTTGACTATGCAGGTGAAATTTCAAATATGTGGAACGGCATGATCGAAAAAACCGAAAATAGCAGATATTATATATCAAATGCCGATTATAATTCTGTGATACCGGCAAACGGCAGTGTAACCATAGGATTTAATGGTGTACCCGATAATGAACACAGTGAACCGTCTGATTTTGAATTATACTATTTTGGTAATGAGAAAAATTCAACTCAGATAGAGCAAGAAGAGGAAAACATCATAGATGAGGTTGACACTGATGGAGATGGGGTGTATGATTATATTGAGGAGTACTTTGGCTCTGATATAAATCTTGAGGACACGGACGGAGATGGATTATCGGATTACATTGAAATTTTCGTGATCGGTACTGACCCCACAATGGTCGATACAGATGAAAATGGTGTAGATGATGGCGACGAGGATGCAGAACAAGATGGATTGACTAACATAAAGGAAGTCAATTTAGGAACAAACCTTATATCCGACGATACCGATTTAGATGGTTTATCGGATTTTGATGAGGTAAATAAATATCACACAGATCCGACTGTTGCAGATACGGATAAGGATGGATTGGAAGATGGCGATGATGTTCTTTTAGGCTTTGACCCCAATAAATACGACACAGACGGCAATGGTGTTAAAGACGGCGACGAAAAGGTCGAGCAGACATTACATCAGAAAATCGACTGTGAAGAATTACCCGGTATTACAGATGTAAATGTAACCTTATCTGTAAGCGGAAATATCAATAATGTTGTTACAGCAAAAGATATGTACAATGTAAATACCTTTTCTTCGGATTTGGTCGGTATTACAGGTGCGCCTATCGACTTTACTTCTGCACAGGAATTTGATTCCGCAAAAGTTTCTTTTGTGTATGACGAAAGTAAGCTTAATATTGCTCCCGAGAAACTTGGTATTCTTTGGTATGACGAAGAAAATCAGTTTTATGAAGTTATGGAAACAACGCTTGATGAACAAAATCATTGCATAAGTATGACCACACCTCATTTCAGTGAATATACTGTTGTGGATATGGAAAAATGGTTTGCTGCATGGGAAGAGGATTTTAATAAAAAATACTCCGATGGAAGCTCTGTTACAAAAAACAATGAGTGGCAAGGCGAAGTAGCTACGGTAAATGAGTTGGTAGAACGTTTTAAATCAAAATTCAACACAACTGTGGATATGATGAATTTGGTTCTTCCTTATTGTGAAGAGGGCGATGTCTACTGCCAATTTGGAACATTTGAATTTGAACTTACAAATGGAGATACTGCAAAATATAATTGTATTTATATGTCGCATGGTGAATTCAATACCGTAAGTAAGTTTACAAGTAGCAACGGAACTGCTTTTGTTTCGCCCTCTAATGGTATGGTTGCTTATTATACCAATTATGATGTTAGCAAATTGAATTTAACAATTGATGAAATTGCACCTCCTAACAGTATGGTAAAAGCTTGCAGATATGATCAATCAGATAAGTTCTTCCTTCCTTCGGGACAAGTTGATGATACTGATGATGATGGTGATGATTTGTTTGATATATATGAATTAACAGGCATGAGAATTGCTAATGGAAATGTTATATATACCGATACTGAAACCGAAAATAAAAAAGGGTATGATACAGATGGTGATGGACTTAAAGATGGCGATGAAATAGAGCGATTTGATTCGGAAAGAGGCTATTTTAAGTTAAAAAGCTATCCGGGATGTAAGGATAGTGATTTTGATTTTATTCCAGATTATATAGATAGTTTACCGTATAACAATAATTTTGTTGGCGTGCTCAATTCATCGCATGATACTTCGTTTATAGATTTCAATGTTAATTATAATGATTTTTTGGATGATAGCAGCATATACAATTATAATAAAAATATAAGTGCACTATCAGTTATAATGAGTACACTTGCGTATGATAAGAGTTATCTTAAAATTACAGATGCAAATTGTGATAATTATCTTCAAGAAAACTCAGTTAAAGATTTGTTGGAATTTTTTGGATTTAATAATGTAGAAAATTATTCTCTTGATGAAATTTTTAATCCTGATACGTTTTTTTTAGATGAAATGAAAAAATTAGATAGATTTGAAGAACGTAATATCCATCTGTCTGAAGTGACTATTGGACATAGAACAATTTCCAACAATGCAAAGAAAAAAGAGATAGTTGCCGTTGTAATTAGAGGAACTAATGGTACTCTTGAAGAGTGGTCAAGTAATTTCTATATAGGTGATGTATCAGAATATGGTAACCTTGAATACTGGAACAATATAAAAAATCATGCTGGTTTTGATATTCCAGCAAATAAAATATTAGATATTATTTATAATTATATAGAAACTTATGGTATAGATAAAGAAAATGTATTATTTTGGGTTACAGGACATTCAAGAGGTGCAGCTATCGCTAATATTATAGGTGCAAACCTATCAGATGCTGGTTATTTAAATCGCACATATACGTTTGCAACACCAAATACAACATTATCAGATTCAGTTGGTGATAAGAAATATTTTTCAATATTCAATGTTATTAATGAAGATGATTTTGTACCTGATTTGCCGTCTGATAAGTGGGGATATTCAAAATATGGGAAGATATCACAAGATGTTAGTATATCCAAAAAGTTTGAAATAGAATGGAATAACCAAACAGGAAGTCCTTATAATTACAACTTCCAAAAAAATAATCTTTCAGATAGTTTAGCAAATATAATAAGTGGTAAAAATCCACAAAGCGAGTGCTATAAAATTATATACGTAGACGATTATAAAGTAACCTATACAAATAAAATAAGTGAAAAAATTCCTGTTAATACTTATTATTATTTTGACATTAATATGTATAAAAATAATGAGAATGTTCTTATAATTGATTTTTATCAATCACCACAATATTTTATGCAACTTATTGCCTCAATTATGAGTGGACAAACAAAATGCTTCCCAAAGCTTGCACCACATTTTGAGGATGTAGAATCAAAATTTATTATTGCAGGAGTTTGGACATGTTTTACTGATAATCTAGCAATACCACATTATCCAGATGCATATTATTTAATATCGCAAAATATTGATGATGGAGATTTTAATTAATGATCGCATTAAAAAAGTTTTTGAAAATAAATATTATCATGTTTGTACTCGGAATATTGGGGGAGTTGTTATATCCTTATTTATGTGATTTCGGATGTGCTGTTGCATTGAGTTTTGTATCATTGCAATCAATAAAAATCTCATTGATATTAATATGTGCAACAATGATTCTTATAATCTTGCAAATTGTTAGCATAAATAATGTTGCTTTAAAAAAATCCTATTTAGTTATTGCTGTGGCTGTAAAATTTATTCAAAATATAAGTTGCTTAAAATTCATTATATATTGTGTAAGAGATGATTTAAGGATAGATTGCAAAATAGGAATGGAACAATTTAAAATCCCTTATCACTTATATAATTATTGGAAAGCATTTATTATATGTATATGTTTTTGCGGAATTTTGACTTCACTTTTATTTTTAAGAAAATTAATCGTAGTGGATAAAGAAAAAAAATTGTTATTTGCTTTGTGGCTTCTTTCGTGTATTCCGATTTTAGATTTTTTTGTTCTATTTTGTTTGATCGTAAAAAATAATTATAAAGAAGATAACAAAAAGTTTTTTTCGTTTAAAGTGAAAAAATTTTTGTATGTCCTTGATGTAACGGCAATAATTTTAGCAATAATTTTATTGATTTTATATAAATTTTGCTGTTTTAATGCTGAAATCACTTATTGTTTTTTTGAAGTCTTAACGATAGGTGTTGAATATTTTTTGATTGTCTTGCTATATAATTATATTATATGGGTAAACGATATTTACTAGCAGATGCAATATGCAAGCTTTGCTGTTAATGAAGAACAAAAAATAACAATTGTTGCCGAGCTGAAAATATTTTTTGCATAGGCGCTCAACCATCCCATGTGCTACACATCTAAAAAACTCCAATCAACTCTAACGCAATATTTTAGAGTTGATTGGAGTTTAAAAATATGATGGAAGCTTATTAGAGTTCATTAGACTTCATTAGAGTCTGTTTTACAACTTTTGCATGTTTTTTGGACGGACTCTACCCCTGGCAGAACAGACTCGATTTGTTCTTTTGTTGGGCTTTCTCCGAATTGCGACAAGGTTTTAAGCAGAAATTTAAGATATTCAAAAACATCGATATTATTTAGTTTCGCACACTCGATAACAGCAAATACCCTTGCGCTTGCTTCCGCACCCCTCTCGGTATCGCAGAACAAGAAGTTTTTTCGTGCTATGGTAAACGGGCGGATAGTCCATGCGATACAGGTTTAAAATTATGTGTTTTGCGTATTTCAAAAAATAGGCTATTCTATGAAATAAACTATCTTTTTGTATGCAAAATCGACTGATATTTGTAAATAAGGTGTCACTATAGGTAAAACAAGGAGATATTATTAAAATCAGGAGGTTTTAGAAAATGAAGTTTAAAAAGGCTTTAAGCCTGTTTATGACGGCAGTTTTACTCTCATCAAGCATGCCGTTAAAGGTATTTGCACAAGAAAATGTTGATGAGAAGGACTATGCTAAGTCTATTGTAAAAAACGGAGAAACAATGTATTTCGGCAGTAAAAACTCGTTTAAAGCACATGATGTAAAATTTGGAGGAATTGACTGGTCAGGTGCTTTAGGAACATGTTCGGGGTACATGGTTGCACGCGTTCAAAATAACAAAGGGAAATACACTGTAGATTACTTACTCTACACTTATGATTTCTACGATTGGGAGCGCGATCTTACAGCCGGTTTTTCTATTATGGAAAATTATCATCTGTGGGATGCTGATTTATATAAATTGCACGCTGCCGGATTGGCAAAAGAGTATTATGTACAGGGTATCTATGAGAAAAAAGGAGTGGTTTACCATTAATGCTTGAAAAAATTTTTAACAAAGCTTTTATAGTTTTTCTTGTAATACTAATTGCAATAACTCTTGTTATTGCATACTGTACGATAAATTCTTATTTAAAAAGAAATGCATCGGTAAGTAAATTTACACAAGATAATATTGAAATTATTGATATTGAATTTGATATTGCATTACAGGATAAATTAACGGTGTCAAAGGCGGGATACAATGATTTTACAGAGAATTATTACATTGTGTTGAAACCAATTGATGATATTGAAGGATTTCTTTATAATTGTCTTAAAGTTACAAACAGCAAGCGAGTATCTGAAATTATCCGGGATGTAAAAAACGAAGCATGGAATAATATACAAGAAAATGCTCAGGGCAAAAAAGTTAATGGTTTATCGTTTATGGCTTCAGATGTTAAAAATATAGATACTGCTCATGGTGGAAATTATCGAGTTATAATATATAAATCTGACAATGTGCTGACAGCAGAATTAAGTGAAAATCATGCAAGAACTCCAATGTTTGCTAACATTGTATTTCAAAGATAAACGATAAAAACACTATAAAAGTAAAAGCAACTCCAACCATCTGGAATGGAGCGTACAAGGGGACGGAAGTGTATATGAGGTAACTTCTTATACTGTTCTCAGGACTAAAATTTAATATACATTATAACAAACGGAGCATAAGACTTTTTTACAGTCTGTATTCTCCGTTTTTTTGTATACAAAATCGGCTTATAAATCATAGATACAGTGTAATTATGGGTACGCCCATCAGTAACAGTATGTCGGAACTGTACATAATGCAGACATATTTGCAGGCGGACTTACTTAAAAAGCGTGGTTTACATCTCTTTGATGCTTGGGCGGCGAACTTCGGCGAAACACAGGTGGCATTGGAACTTGCACCCGAGGGCAAGGGCTACCAGGCGAAAACGAGGTTTGCAAAATTCTTTAACTTGCCGGAGCTTATGAACCTGTTTAGATTGTGTGCCGACATAAAAATGCCCGAAGATCTGAATTTACCCGTACCGGAAGCACACTATGAAGCGATAAAGACCGAAGCGAGCGACTACCAAAAAGAACTTGTGGACGGACTGGCAGAACGTGCAGCCACTATAAGAAACGGTTCTGTTGACCCTCGTGTTGACAATATGCTCAAGATAACCAACGAAGGCAGGAAGTTGGCACTCGACCAAAGGCTGATAAATGACACTCTTCCCGACGACCCGAACAGCAAGGTCAACAAGTGTATAGAAAATGTGCTTGATATATGGGAGAAAACGGCGGACAGTTACGGCACGCAGATGATTTTCTGTGATATGTCCACGCCTAAACCCGATGAATTCAATGTCTATGATGACATCAAGCAAAAGCTGATTGCCAAAGGTGTTCCCGAAAGCGAGATAGCATATATCCACGATGCGAAAACCGATGTGCAAAAGCAGGAGCTTTTCACAAAGGTAAATCGTGGAGATGTGCGTATTCTGTTAGGTTCCACCAACAAGATGGGTGCAGGCACGAACTGTCAAAAGCACCTGACAGCGGTTCATCATCTTGATTGCCCCTGGCGACCCGCTGACCTGGAGCAACGCAATGGTCGTATCATCCGACAAGGCAACGAAAACAAGGAGGTAAACATATATAACTATGTTACCGCCGGCACGTTTGATGCGTTTTTGTTTCAGCTTTTAGAAAACAAGCAGAAATTTATTTCGCAAATAATGACAAGCAAGTCGCCGCAAAGAATATCCGAGGATGTTGACGAAGCCGTACTGAACTATGCACAGATAAAAGCATTGGCGGCAGGCGAACCCCTCGTAACACCGGAAAAAATTT
>CAJOPO010000380.1 GCA_905236315.1 uncultured Treponema sp. | reverse complement strand
TTTATACTCCATTTATGCCTACTGACCGCTATGCTTCTGACGGTTGCTGGGTACCAGGACAGGTAACTACGTTAACAAATATTGTAAAGACTGCTGCTGTTTATAATGCTACTGTGTCTAATGCTACTTATAATTTTGCTAACCTTCTTTCTTCTGTGCAATCTTTAACTACATTGCAAGATGACTTATATCCTGATACAAATACTCTAAAGTATGGTCAGGCTGGTATTCGTGCAACAGGTACCTTTGGTCCTGTAGACTTAGGTTTAAGCTACTACTATGGTCACTACAAGCAGGTTTCTGTTAACTTAGGAGATTATCTTGTTGATGTTGTTACAGAACAGAACACAAAAGCGGCTGGTGGAACTTGGACAGGAACTTATGACCTTCCTTCCCTTGCTTATGACCAGAAAAACACCTTTGGTTTAGAAGCTGCAACAGTTATTTGGCACTTTAACGTACGTGGAGAGGTAGCCTATAACCTTACAGAAGACACTGCAGGAGACAATCCTTGGGTACACAATAACTCAATCGGCTGGGTAGCAGGCTTTGACATTGACCTTCCTTTCTGGAATGCAAACCTTAACGTACAAGACCTAGGTTCTTATACATTAGGCTATGCAGACAATATTAAAGGCAGCACTTACGAAAAATATGATGTAGACTACAACGGTGGTTATGCTACAAATAACAAACTTGCTGTAAACTTTACTACATCATTTATGAACGACCGCATCTTGCCAGAAGTTACTGTTATGTGGGGCATAGAACGCGGCGACTTAATCGTTATGCCAAAACTTTCTTACAAGCCAGCTGATGGTTTAACCCTTTCTGCAAGCGGTATGTACATCTGGTGCAAAGACAGCGATAGCGAGTTTGCTTCTTGGGAAAACAACAGCTTTGTAAATCTTGGAGCATCCATAGAGTTCTAAGCCTACATTCTTTTTGTAACTCTTTTAATTATATAACAACATAGCGTACCACTAGTTACAAAAAAGCCTGCCGAAAGGCAGGCTTTTTTATTTTTTTCCACCTCCTTGCGCTTTTTATAAAAATGTGATAATATGAACACAGTTTGCCACTCAAACTCTAAGTTCTAAATTCTAAGCACTAAGTTCTATCTCCTACCGTCTACTCCCCCTAAATAGATACCTTACTACTCCTTAGCTACCCCCACTAGCACAACCTAACTAGATTACACTCCCCGTTTATGCCTTCCTTGCTCCTTCAGTGTGTAAATGCCCAACCCCTGCTCCTTTACGTGCTTCCCCGTTAGGTGCGAACAAATCCGTGTGTTTTTCCCTATTTTGCCCTTTTCACACTACAAAAAATAAAGTTTGTCTTTTTTGATTTATTGAGTTATATTTATAGTATGAAAGATGATTCTAAAAACAAAGATACAACTAAAGAAGAAAATAAAGATAAAACAGCGGAACTCCCTGCAGAAATGCAGCTCCCAAACAAACTCTTTATAGTTCCTATTGGTGGTCGTCCCATCTTTCCTGGAGTCTTTACTCCACTAATGATAAATAATTCCGACGACGCAAAAATTATAGAATCTGCCTATGACGAAGGGGATGGCTTTATAGGCATAGTAATGCTAAAAGACGAAATAGAAAACCCCACCCTTGCAGACGTGTATGACGTAGGAACTGTAGCACACATCATAAAAAAGATAAAACTACCAGACGGTGGCGTAAACGTCTTTGTTTCTACCATACAAAGATTTAAGATTATAAAATCCTTAAGCAAACAAGAACCCCTAGTTGCCGCTGTAGAATATCTACAAGACACAGAATACGACACCTTTGAAGTAAAAGCCCTAACCCGTGCACTCATAAGCGAAATGAAAGAGATAAGCGAAAATAATCCCATGTTTAGCGAAGAAATGCGCTTAAATATGGTAAACATAGACCATCCGGGAAAGATTGCAGACTTCATCTCCTCAATATTAAATATAGAAAAAGAAGAACAGCAAAAAGTTCTTGAAATGGTAAACGTTAGAGAGCGCATGGAGCAAGTGCTTGTATACATAAAAAAAGAACAAGAATTACTCCGCGTACAAAAAAAGATACAAGCAGACCTAAATAACCGCGTAGAAAAAAATCAAAGGGATTACTTTTTACGTGAAGAGTTAAAATCCATTCAAGATGAATTAGGCATCTCCACAGACCCAAAAACTAGCGACTACAACAGGTTCAAAACAAAGATAGCAAGTTTTAACTTTAAAGGCGAAATAAAAGAAACTGTAGAAACCGAACTAGAAAAGTTCCAGTTTTTAGACCCTCATGACCCAGAATATAATTACTTGCGCAATTACCTAGACCTAATATGCAATCTTCCTTGGACAGATAAACCTGTAGAAAACTACAATTTACAAGAGGCTATAAAGGTCTTAGACGAGGACCACTATGGACTAGAAGACGTAAAAAAACGCATTATAGAATATCTTGCAGTGCGAAAGCTAAAGCATGACGGAAAAGGCTCCGTGCTCATTTTAGTTGGACCCCCTGGCGTTGGTAAAACTAGCGTGGGGCGTTCTATAGCAAATGCCATGCACAAGCCTTTCTACCGCTTTAGTGTGGGGGGAGAGCATGACGAAGCTAAAATAAAAGGCTTCCGCCGCACTTACGTAGGGGCTATGCCAGGACAAATCCTAGAAGGTCTAAAGATTACAAAAAGCAAGGCTCCAGTCTTTATGATTGACGAAGTGGATAAAATGAATGCCTCTCATCAAGGAGACCCTTCTGCTGCCTTGCTAGAAGTATTAGACCCTGAGCAGAACGTAAACTTCCGCGATACATACTTAGACCTCCCCTTTGACGTAAGCAATGTATTTTTTATTCTTACTGCAAACACGCTAGACACCATTCCTCGTCCTCTTTTAGACAGGGCAGAGATAATAGAGCTTTCTGGCTACATTGACCAAGAAAAAATAGAAATTGCAAAAAAATACTTGCTACCCAAAAACCTAGTAAAGAACGGCTTAAAGAAGAATCAAGTAAAGTTTACAAAGGCGGCCTTTGCGCTAATTGCCACAGAATACGCTCGCGAAGCTGGCGTGCGCAACTATCAAAAGTGCATTGATAAAATTAACCGCAAGCTAATTAGAGAGCAGATAGAAGAATACGAAAAAGAAAATCCTCCTGCAAAGTTCCCCACCATAGAGGATATTCCAGACGGAGTGGTGAAGGCAAAGCAAAAAGAAATGTCAAAGAAGGCAGAAAAGCCTAGCGAGGTGCCAGAGAAAAATAAGAAAAACGCAAAGGCAAAGATTGCGGCTACTGCTCCAGAGATTAAAGAGGAAGATGAGGACTCCATTGTTGTAGAGCAAACTACTCAAGAAATAAAGGAAGGACTACTAAAGGAAGCGCAAGAAAAGGTGAGTGCAGAGGAGGCTACAAAGATTGCTAGTGCCTTTGCCAAAAAGACCTTTACCATTGATGTGGACGAAGTGAGAAAGTATTTGGGCAAGGCCATATTTGATGAAAGCCAGATAAAGCAAGCGAATGTGCCAGGCACTGCTATAGGTCTTGCTTGGACTAGCATGGGTGGAGACACTCTTCTATTAGAAAGCATTGCCTTTGAAAGTTCTAAGGGAAGCCTACAGCTAACAGGGCAGATGGGCGATGTTATGAAAGAAAGCGCGCAGATTGCAATGAACTGGAGCAAGCAATATGCAATAGCAAAGGGATATAAAAAGAGTGAGTGGTTTGAAAAGAATACAATTCACTTGCATATTCCAGAAGGTGCTACTCCAAAGGACGGACCTTCAGCTGGCATAACAATGGCTACCACCTTTGTTTCCTTGCTACGTGGTAAAAAGATTAAGCCTAACCTTGCTATGACTGGGGAACTTAGCCTAACGGGGCAGGTTTTGCCTATAGGCGGGCTTAGGGAAAAAACCGTTGCTGCTAAGAGGAATAAAATAAAGACTATTATTATTCCACAGGCAAATGTTAGAGATTTAGATGAAATTCCTTCTCATGTAAAAGATGGCATAACCTTTAAGCCAGTTTCTCATGTAGAAGAAGTAATGGATATTGTTTTTAATTAAGGAGAATACTTATGGTAAAGTTTTACAAATGTGCAAAGTGTGGTCAGATATTAACCGTATTTGAACCAAAGTGTCATGGAATCACTTGTTGTGGAGAAAGCGTAAAAGAGCTAAATGCCAATACTAGTGATGGTGCTACAGAAAAACACGTACCTGCTGTAGAATTGAATGGTGATGTGCTTACTGTAAAAGTAGGCAGTGTGCCACACCCTATGGAAGCAGACCACTATATACCTTGGATTTTTGTAGAAACAGAAAACGGTGGTTTAAGGCAGAACCTAAGCGCAGGAGAAGAACCAAAGGCTGTTTTTGCATTAAACGGCAAAAAGCCTGTTGCAGTTTATGAGTTCTGCAATAAGCACGGACTTTGGAAAAAGGACTTATAAGCGGCAAACGTAAATAATTACAACACACACATTCGTAGCAGGGCGTGCGAATGTGGTGTGTAGAGGACTAGCCCTCGATTTTGTATTCTGCGGATTGAATCTGCGGATTTAATCGGCAGATTCAATCCGCAGATTAAATCCGCAGAGTCGACTGGAAGCTGTTTTTTTGTATACGTACGTAAAAAAGTGATGTTACAGAAAGTATGCTATGTTAAGGGAGCCTCTAAAAACTTCAGTTTTTAGAGGCAACTTTGAAAATGCGATGTTGTAAGTCGCGCTATT
>CAJOPO010000379.1 GCA_905236315.1 uncultured Treponema sp. | reverse complement strand
TAAGGCATATATTTTATATAAGATTTTGCTAAGAAGAGATAAGTGTACTTTTAAAAATATCATTATATCGGCTTTTTTTAGATTGACATTATAAAAAAAAACGGTAAAATGGAAATAAGTGGGAAATAGTGGGAAAAAGTGGTAGATAGTGGCATGGAAATGCTAATCGGTGAGTACCGTTCAATGCTGGACGACAAAGGAAGATTTAGTTTTCCAGCTAAATTGCGGTCTGTTCTGCAACAAAACGAACTCTATGTAACGCAAGGCCTTGACAACTGTCTTATGCTTTTTACGACAGACGAATGGACAACGCTGACTAATAAAATTATTGGTTCGGCGTCCATTTTTAACAATCAAAAACGTCTTATTATGCGCCATTTTATAGGAAAGGCTGCAAAGCTCGTCTTTGATAAATCGGGTCGCCTTTCTATACCCCAAGAATTAAGAGATTATGCTTCGCTTAGTGCAGGTAATGAATGTATTATATTCGGTATGAATAAGTATATGGAATTATGGAATGCACAAACTTATGAGAATTTTGAGAATAGTTCTTCTAATTCTGTACAAGAAGCTATGGAAAGTATGCAAGATATACTTTTGTAAGATTTCTTAATTTAACTTTGCTATTTTAAATGTAATGGGGCTAAAAAAGTGCAGATTGTTCATACACCTGTGTTGTTAAATGAATGTCTATCATATCTTTCTCCTATTGGTGAAAAATATGAGCATGATACATTCATGATTGACTCTACATTGGGTGAAGGCGGACATTCTTTTAACTTTTTGCAAAAGTATCCTGCATTACATGTGTTAGGCGTTGACGCTGACAGTGTTATTCAAAAAACTGCCCGCGAACGTTTAGCTTTATTTGAGGACAGAATGTCGTTTTATAACGGATGGTTTTATGATTTTTATAAAAATTATCCTATGGATAAACGACATCCTGACCTTATTTTATTTGATTTAGGTATTAGTGTTTTTCATTATGAAAAAAGTGGGAGGGGATTCTCTTTTAGATATGATGAAAAACTTGATATGAGGCTTGATACTTCTACGGGAATTACAGCTGAGGATATAATAAATTCTATGCCAGAACAAGAATTGGCAGATATGATTTATTTGTATTCGGATGAGAAATATTCTCGTAGGATAGCTGCTTCTATAGTAAAAAGTAGAAAAACTGCTCATATTTGTTCGACAAAATCTCTTGCAGATATAATTTATAATGCAGTGCCCTCGTCTTATCGTCATGGTCAGATTCACCCTGCAACACGTACTTTTCAAGCACTTCGCATACGTGTTAACGGTGAATTGCGATATTTGCCTGAGTCTTTGCATAATGCTTTTAATATATTATCAGATGACGGTAAGATGGGAGTAATTACTTTTCATTCTTTGGAAGATAGAATTGTAAAAAATTATTTTCGTAATTTAGGAAAGCAATGTGTTTGTAGCAAAGAAATTCCGACTTGTATATGTGGTGGAACTCCTTGCGCTCAAATTATTACTCGTAAACCTATTACGGCAACAGAGCAAGAAATTGCTCAAAATTCTCCTTCAAGAAGTGCAAAATTGCGTGTAATAAGAAAAATTAGAAACGCAGGACAAGAACGGCTTATTGGTGTGGAGAGTATGTAATGAAAAAATTTAGATATATTATGGAAGGTGTTATAGTTTGTCTTGTAGCTGTAAGTATTCCTTGTATGTTAATTTTTAATGCAATGCAGTCTCGAAAATATGCAGATTTAGAAAAACAAGTTTTGGATTTAGAAAAAAAACAGCAAGAATTGGTCGAAGAAAATAAAAAATTAATAACAGATATTAGTTTACTCTCTGGTAGTGATAGAATTGAAAGAATTGCAGAAAGAGAGTTAGATATGAGAAAAGCAGAAACAGATGAGATTATACGTGTGGAAATGAAGGACGGACAGCAATGAGTGATATGAAAAATAGTCTTTTAACATTGGAGCAAGTTATACAATCTTGTAATGGTATTCACGTTTTAGGCTCTGGAGATTTTTGCTTTACTTCAATACAAACTGATAGTAGGAATGTATGTTCTAATACTTTATTTGTTCCTTTAATCGGTACTACGCAAGACGGACATAAATATATAGCTCAAGCAATAGAAAAGGGATGTAGTGTAGTTTTTATTTGTATGAAGAACTATGAAGATAATCCAGAGCTATTTACATCACTTTCTTTAAAGCACCCTAAAGTTTTTTTTATTGCTGTGGAAAATACTTTAACGGCTTTACAAAACATAGCTGCTGAATATGTTGAGCAATTCCCTAATCTTATAAAAGTTGGCATAACAGGTTCTAGTGGTAAAACTACTACAAAAGAATTGCTTGTATCAATTCTTTCGCAAAAATACTCTGTAATTTCAAATCAAGGTAATCTTAATAGCGAAACAGGGCTTCCTCTCTCTGTTTTTAATATTAGAAAGGAACACCAAGTTGGTGTCTTTGAAATGGGGATGAATCGTAAAAATGAAATGGCAGAAATTGCAAATGTTTTAAAACCTCGTTTTGCTATTATAACTAATATAGGTACAGCACATATAGGAAATTTAGGAAGTAGAGAAAATATTGCAAGGGAAAAAGCTCATATATTTGATTATTTTCATAGCTTTGGTACTGCATTCATTCCTCGTGATGATGATTTTGCTGATTTTTTAGCAGAATGTGTAGACGGAAATGTTGTTTTTTATGGTAAAGAAGAAAATGATTATGTTAAGTTTGTAGCGGATAGGGGACTTGATGGCACAGATTTTACTATAGAGGGAGAGCCTTGTACTCTAAAGTTACCTGGTGAGTATAACTATAAAAATATGTTAGGGGCAGTAGCTCTTGCTCATTTACTACAACTTACTCCTAATCAAATAGCTTTAGGAATTACTTCTTTAGAGCATATGTTTGGGCGAGGAGAGGTTATACGTGATAAATATACTATAGTACAAGATTGTTATAATGCTAATCCAGATTCAATGGAAAAAGCTATAGAATTTATTTCTTCTATAAAAGATGGTGATAAAATTCTTATTCTAGGTGATATGCTAGAGCTTGGTGATAATTCAAAACTTGAGCATTCTCGTATAGGTAATATTGCCGCACATTGCACTTCTAAACTTATTTTATTTGTGGGAGAAGAAGTTGAAAATGCATATAATGAAGCTATAAAATATAATAATAATGTGCTATTTTTTAAGGGCAGTGATGATTCTGTAATAGAAAAAGTTGTAAAAACTGTTCAAGAAAAGGCTTCTCCTTCTGATATTATACTAATAAAAGGCTCTAGGGGAATGAGACTAGAACGTATTACTTCCCTACTAACAGAAGGTAAAAAATAATGGGTGGTTTTACTTTTTATCCTAGTAAACTAGGTAAAAATTATAGTCGAACAGATTTTTTATTTATCTCTTCCATAATTTTGTTATGGGGTTTAGGGCTGTTTACTTTATTAGTGTGTACACCAGACAGGGCACAATATTTATTTGGAAATAAATATTATTTTTTTACAAGACAACTTATGTGGTCTGTAATTTCTTTTTTTACTCTTATCATTTTTTCTATTATCCCTATAAGAAAGATACGCAAAGCTTTGCCTTTTATTGTTATGGGGTCTTTGTTTTTATGTCTATTAGCAATAGTTCCTGGTATTGGTTCTGAAAGAAAAGGAGCATCTCGCTGGATCAATATAGGACACTTTGCTACCTTACAACCTTCAGAATTTGCAAAATTTGCAGTTGTATTGTTTTTGGCAAATTTATTTGATAAGTATCTTAACAGTGATAATTCAGAGCAAAAAAACTTTTTGTACCCGCTAATTGGCTTGTTTATATTTGTTTTAGTTATTTTTTTACAAAAAGATTTTTCAACAGGCGTTTTTATATTTGGCATTGGTTGCATTATGTTTTTTGTTTCAGGTGCTCGCATGACATGGTTTGGGCCTCTTGTTTTACTTGCTATTCCTGCTACAGTGCTTCTTATTGCTATGGAACCATATAGAATTATGCGCATGGTTGCTTTTTTTCACCCTGAAGAATTTATACAGACTTCTGGATTTCAACAATGGGCTGCAAAGAGGGCAATTAGTGCAGGTGGTGTATGGGGAAGTGGCTTAGGAGCGGGATTAAATACTGTTAGTAGTATTCCAGAAGTTCAGGCTGACTATATATTTGCAGGTTGGGCTAGTGCTATGGGACTAGTTGGAGTAACTGCATATTTTGTTCTTTTAATCTTTTTTGCTATAAGAGGAATGCATATAGTATTGAATTGTACTAATAGATTTGCATGCTATGCAGCTTTTGGTTGTCTTGCAATGATTGTAGTTCAATCCCTAATAAATGTGGCTGTTTCTTGTGGCTCTGTGCCAACTACAGGTATTCCATTACCATTTTTCTCATCTGGTGGTTCTTCATTACTTTCTACAAGTTGTATGTGTGGCTTTATTATAAATGTATCTACAATGGATGATAAAGACATTGATGTTCAAGATATGCAATATGATAGTTATGAAAGTTTTAATGATATGGGGCTAGCAGATGAGTGAGAGTGCTTATTCTAAAAAATATACAAATGTTCCATTCTCAGATATTCCATTTTCAGAATTTGATGATTTTGGTCTAAAGAGTTCTAAATTTGAAAGTGTAAAAAAAGATAATAAGAATGTAAAACGCAAAGTGGATAAAAAAACTCTAGTTCTAAAAATAATTGTTTTTTTTCTATTAATACTTTTGCTTCTTGAAGGCATTTTACATACTATAATCATACCCTCTTTAGCACCTGTAAAGGTTCAATTTTCTGGTATAAAGAATTTGACGGTTGAGCAATTAACTTCTAAGGTAAATGAAATAGGTAGTGCCACTTGGATACAATTTGATGTAGCAAAGGCTGTTTCTATTTTGAGTGAAATACCTAGTATAGAAAAGGTTTCTGTCGATAAACAGTTTCCAGATAAAGTTTTTATAAAGGTTACTGAACGCATTCCTGTTGCTCGCTCTATTGTTAGTGAAAATGGTCGCTCTATATCTGTTCAAATAGATAAAAATGGTGTATTATTCACAGGTGGTATAACTTTAGGTGTTAATGATAGCAACATTCCTCTTATTTCTGGTTTGCCTATAGACCGTATACAAGATGGTATGCGTCTTCCTTCTAAATATTGCACCCTTATGGAACGTATTGCAGAATTGAGTGCTTTAGAACAGAAGTATTTTGCGGCTGTTTCAGAAATTCAAGTTGTTCCTAAGGATTATGGAAATTATGAATTAATTCTATATCCAATCCATACACATGTAAAAGTTCTTACAGACCGTTCCTTAGATGAGGAACAGCTTAAAAAGATGATGGTTGCTCTTGATATTGTTAATTCCATAGAAGCAGATGCTGGTGAATTAGATCTCCGTTACGGAGCAGTCTCTTATCGTAGGCATTAAGTTTGAGGAGGCTACATTGAGCAACTTTATTGTGGGGCTTGATATTGGTACTTGTAATATTCGCGTTGTTATAGGTGAAGTTAATGATGCCCAAGAGTTAAAAATTATA
Source organism: uncultured Treponema sp. (assembly GCA_905236315.1). Lineage (GTDB taxonomy): Bacteria > Spirochaetota > Spirochaetia > Treponematales > Treponemataceae > Treponema_D. The sequence goes on along the minus strand of CAJOPO010000379.1, from coordinate 115 downwards.
GGAGCAGCAAAAAATCATTCAAAAGGTCTTAAGAATGGAGTAATTATAAATATTGACGCGGCTATGTCTTCTATTAAAGAAGCTATAGAGGTGGCAGAAATGCAAGCCGGAATAG
>CAJOPO010000378.1 GCA_905236315.1 uncultured Treponema sp. | reverse complement strand
TAAATACTTTATTTCAGCATACATTTCATAACTCTACCAAAAGAGAATAATTAATAAGGTTATGCGTTTTCTTTCCATACAACCTTATTAATTACCATACGAGAATGTAAAATAGGCTACATAGATTTTTCCCGTTGTATCAATTCCTTTAAAGATTACCAAATGATTACTTGTGCTACTAGTGCTAAGATCGCTAAAAGGAATCGTTAATGTACTAGTAGTGCTCTTAGACACTTCATCAAGAAGCCATGAATAACTTGAATATGTAACATTTGATGAAGTTACATCTAAAACAAGATTATCACCTGAAGTATAGTAGTTTATACTAACAGTTCCAGAAGTATCTATATCAGATATCTTCCATCCCCATTGTGCATATAAAGTAAGGTCAGCCGTTGGCCAAGTTGAAGCATCAAATACATACCCATCAGCATAGAGAGTGCCACTTCCATCAGATGCAGTATTCCAACCTGCGAAATTATAGTAAGTTTTTGTAAATGTATTAGTTAATGCTGTGCCTGCACTATTAGGATAAGTAAGCGTTACAGAAGACATAGTGCCAGACCCACCGTTAGCATCAAATGAAATTGTAACAGTTTCTGGTAGCCAAATAGCATAGAACGTTACAGTTTCCCCCGTCTCTCCTGTAAGATTTGCAAAAGAATTACCTTCAACATAGCTTACTTCAGAGCTATCGCTTGAAGTGCCCCAACCTTTAAAAATATAACCTGAGCGACTAACAGAAAGAGAAGGTATAGTATACGTTTTATCATAAGTACATGTTAATGTAGTGGAACCAGAGCCACCATTAGCGTCAAAGTAAACGTAATAAGTTATAGCTTCCCAATCTTCTGCATAGAATTCAAGTGGCTGAGGAGTAATTGTAAGGCTTTCTACTATATCATCATTAACAATTACATTAGAAGGCACATCAGTGCTACCAGTATTTGAGTTTCTATAAAAGCACCAACCAGTAACTTCATAGCCATAATGCCAATATTTTACGCTATTATCTACACTAGAAGAATTAAAACTTGTAAGTCCATTAGAGGCAGTGGGTAACTCACTACGCGATATACTTGAACCTATTAAATACTTAGCAGTGGCTGAAGCAGGATTTGTAGAATAGTAACTATCACTATCATTAGGATTACCTGAATAAAAAGTATACTTTGCACAAACATCGCTTTCCAGGTCATTATCTAAACCGTCCATGCAGGAACAGAGGAAAAATAAGGCAAATAATGCCAATACAAAGCTAATAATTCTATGCTTCATAAATTAACCTCCTAAAGTCTAATGCCCACAGCAAAGTAAGGACTTAAAACAATTTCTGGGAAAGTGTAAGCATAGCAGTCTAAACCAAGTTCAAACATCAAATAAGTAGCAGGCTTTACAGAAAGAGCAAGCCCTAAATCTGCCATGCTTCCAGTGTACGAGTTATTAGATAAACTAAGACCTTCACCATCTGTTAAATATGTAACATCCTTATTAACATGAGCAAGTCCTATACCACCCCTAATAGTATAGAATAATTTATCATGGAAAAAGCGGTGCTGATAAATAATATTAAACTGGTAAGTTGTAGTAACTAATGAAGCAGTAAAATAATCATTAATATAATAAAAATCTACCCAACTAAAACCTAAGCCCATGCCCAAACGCCATTTAGCCTTTTTAAATGGATAATAATTTATTCTAAAGCCACCATCGACATAAAAAGGAACATTATCTGTATTTAACAAAGTTCCAACTGTACTAAAACTAGTGAATAAAAATTGGGTACCGCCAAAAGCTTGTATATCAAAACCTTTTTCTGCATAGGGTTTCTTATTTTTGTTTGTTCGCTTTTTATAAACAGCAACTTCAGGCTCTATTGTTGTTACAGTGTCATCTATAAAAACAGGCTTTATATCAATAACCACTTCATCTTTAGGTTCTTCTTCCTCAACTACCACAGGTTCAGGAACATATACGATTTCGGTTTCAGTTTTAGTATTATATTGTTCTCCAACTAATGTAGTTCCAGTTATCTCTATAACATCAGTTTCACTAGAAAGTCCACTAGGATTAGTAACACGTAGTCTATATTGACCAGAAGGAATATTATTAAACTGAACACTAGAACTATCTGCAACCTCGCTACCTTCTCCCCCACCCTGCAAAACGATGGTACCCTGTATAGGCTCTGCAATCAATTCTACTATACTGCCTTCAGAAATACCTTCTATATCAAGTTTAATTTCCACACTTCCGTCATCTTTTGCAACAACATCCGCTTCTGTCACTTCTGCAATTTGAGGAACACTAGCTTTTAAGATTTCAAAATCAGTCCATGAACTAACCCCTGCTTGTCGTCCCAAAAAGTCATAGGCGTATACTCTATAACGATATTTACCAGCAGGTAAGGAAAGTTCTGCATAGCTTTCTTCTGTTGTTATATATTGAATATTTCCACTAGACATATCTTGAAGTTCTACTTTATATTCCAATGCATTAGAATCACCTTTCCACTCAATTCTTTGTTCAAACTTATTAGAAGAATCTTCTTGAGAGTATGCAAAAATGCAAATACAAAACAATACAAAGCAAAGAGCTATTTTTAATATTTTATTCTCCATACATAGCCCCAGGTTTAACCGCTTCTACCTTATTTGGAGCGGAAAAGTCAATAGAGAAAGAACTTGTAGAAGCTTTTCCACTTTGCTCTTCATAACCATCACGAGCATAACTATATGCTGCAACCGACCAAGCAAATTGTCCAACGTCTAATATAGATAAATCTTTTATAGTTACAGAATTTGAACTTGTATTTTTTACTTCATATATAGCTTTTAAAGAACCATTTGTTTCTTTTTTATAAAGAGTAAACCTGTAAGCATTAGCACCTTGAACAACATTCCATTTAAATGTTATAGCCCTATTATTACGTAAATAAGTAGGCCCTATTACATAACTTTCTTCTGGCTCTGTTAAAACAGGGACAGGCAAAGATGGAACTGCGTGTATAACAAAAGTACGTTTTTCTGAATCCAAAGGTAAACCATCAGTTGAACTAGACCTAATGCTCCATGAATATGTACCAGAAGTTAATCTTTGCATGGTGATACTAGTTTTTGTAGTGGTAGTTGTTTCTACAGTTCTGTATGACCCATTTGAAGAAAGTTTTGAAAGCACAAATGTATATGAAGAAGAAGCATCTTTTCCATTCTGCCAACTAAATGTTATAGGCTGCCTTAACGCTGTAAGACCTGCAAAAGATTCATCATTTGCAGGAGAAACTAAGGAAACAGGCTCTGGTGCACGTACATAAAATGGTCTAAAAGAAACATTACTTTGTCTAAGAGCAGAATTAGCAGTTTCATTAGCTATGGCCTGCAAACGACACACATAAGAGCCTTGCTGTAAGGCAAACTGAGTAGAAGTTGAAGCAACATTATTTTTTTCTGCAACTAATTCATCTTTAGCGTTAAAAATCTTTACGCTATAAAAATCAGCTCCATCTACACCATTCCAAGTAATACTTACGGAAGAACCACCAAATACAACAAGTTCTTGCCCTACAGAAGGAGTTGTTACAACAGGAGGTGCAAGTTCAGAAAGAACTGTAAAATGTCTAGGTTGAGTAAAACCACTTGCACTAGAACCATTTGTTTGTACACCTACACGCCACCAATACGAACCTTCTTTTAGAGATAATTTATTATAGAATGAGTTTGAAGTGTATTCTTCCAAAATGATATTAGAAAAATCTTGTGTATCAGAAAATTGTAATACAGACTGAGCGTTTGAATCTATTAAATAATAATCATCAGAAATCTTCCATATAAACTGTGTATCTTGTAGAACTGCACGCTCAGAACTAAAATTATCTTGAGGGTAGAGCAACTTATTTTCCTGTGGCAAAGCACGAGCTACAGTAAAGGAGCGAACATCAGACTCTGGAGTTAAATCATCATCTACATAAGCACTGCGAACAACTTTCCAATAGTAAGTTCCATCAGCAAGGGAATTATTAGTAAACTCTTGCAAAACACGAGTACTTTCAGTTTCTAGTGAATACACAACATCAGCAAATTTACTATCTTTTGCAACTAATAAAGTATAGGAAGCATCTTTTAACTCTGACTTCCACATAAAATTAATAGAAGGATTTCCTTTATAAGTTATATTTGTAGCTTCTGCAGGAACAGCAAGTTCTGGAGGACGAATATTATCTTCTTTTAGAATATTAAATGCAGAAGTATTACTCGCTTCCTGATAACCTAAATTATTTATGGCATAAAAAGGAGTTACCTGCCACCACCATTGTCCTTCGTGCAAGGAAGATACAGAGGCGAATGTATCTGAAGTTTCTATTTCTACTACTTCTGATTGCATATCGGGGCTAGAAGAAACACGCAAACGATAATGCTCTACATAATCATTGCCTGTCCAGCGGAATGTTATGCGAGGAGTATCTGTTCTATAGCGGAATTCTCCAGAAGCAGAAGGAGAAACATTTTCTATAGTCTTTACACTTTCTACAGTAATTTTACCTATTGAACTTTTATCTTCTAGTCCTTCTGAAAAAACTTTCCAATATAAAATACCATTTGACTGTAATTGAATAAAGTTTCTATCATTTACAGTGAATTTTGATTCTATTTTAGAAAACTCTTTTGTGCGGGAAGTTTGAACTATAACAGTTTCGTTACTTTCTGAAGCAGTTTTCCATTCTAGACGAACAGGAACACTTTCATTATTTTTTGTGTTAAGCACTTTATATTCTTTTGGTGGAAAAGTAACTGTAACAGGCTTCTTCTGTATACCAGCATCTTTTTCTATGCTAACAGATTCACCAAAGGAAACTAATTCAGTTTCACCTTTTTCTGTAGTAACTTGAACACTACCTGCTAGAACCTCTACATTATTTGTGCCACCTTTAGAATTTGAAGTAGCAGCAAGGCTAGCTCCCGCATTTACATTTACACGCGAACCATCTCCCAATTTTACTTCTACATTTTGGGATGAAGCAGAAGATTCTACTTGAATATCACCATCATCTATGGATATTTGAGAACTTCCGTCATTTAACATATAAATTTGAACCATTGTATTCTCTGCAAGCTCTACAGAGGTTCCATCATCAAAATATATGGTCACTTTGGATAAATCAGCAGTGCGAATAACATCACCATTGTAAAGTTTAGTATTTTGAGCAACACGCTCCCAAACAACGCGGTCTTCAAATTTACGTTGAGCAACTTTATATTTATAATGAATATATGCTATAGGTTTTTGTCCATCACGTTTTCTTGTTGTAGCATTTAAGTCCTTCCAAAATAAAAAGAAAAAGAAGGCAGCTGCTAATACACATAAAAGAGTAACAAAAAAATCAGGTAGACGAAACTGTAACTTTGTTTTCTTCTGCATCTAAGTCCACCTGTCCAAAATCTGGTTCTGGAATACCTAGCAACGCTCTCATTTCTTTTAATGTTTTAGGTCCCTTAGGTCCTACGGCTTTTTCACAATCAGAATCAAGAGTAAATTGTGGGTCTGCTGGTAAAAAGAAGTCTAGTATATCAAAATTTGGCATATTAACAACACCATAAAAATGCTGTTTTCCCTTGCCCTTTACTTCAAATTCAACAGGAATTTGCTCTACAATAAGTTCATACTTTTGATTTTCTGGCAAAATAGTAAAATTATTTTCTTCACATTTTATGTATTTCTCTTTTAATATACCGTAAGTATCTTCTATTATTAAAATATCTGTACCACAAGGTTTGTTAGAAGCTTCTGTACGGCTTGCAAAGTTTACAGCATCTCCAATAGAAGTAAACTCCATTTTATCAAAAGAACCCATAAAGCCAACAGTTGCACGCCCAGAATTAAGACCTGCTCCTATACGAATATGAGGCTTATATTGCGCTAAAGGTTCCCCTTCATGCTCTTTAGTAAAGGCTTCTGCATCCTTATTATATTTCATAAGAGAATAACGCATTGCTATGCAACAAGTAATGGCACTAAGAGCATCTTCCCTTATATATTCATCGTGGGCATCTTGTCTTAACACTCTTGTAACAGAACCAACAGGCAACCTTTCCCACTCCAAATCATCATGGCGTAAAACACCCCAGCAAGCCATAATAGCATCGCCTTCAAACTTATCTACAGTTCCACCTGTACGGTTAATACAAGTTACCATACGACTCATATAATCATTCAAGAAGCCAATGATATTTGCTGCACTTTTTTCGCCGAAACGATTTTTAAAGCCATCAGATATAGCCGTAAAACCACGAATATCACTAAAGAATATTGTTATATCTTTTAAGTGCGGCTCAAAATCTATCTCTTTTGTAATAATAGCTCTTGTAACACCTTTATTTGTAAGCTTTGTAACGGCATTTAAAATTTCACGTTCATTTTGGGTACTATCTGCAAGAACACCTATTTCATCTTTATTCTTTACAACAAGGTCATTAAACAAATCTGTATTAAAGTTGCCCTTGTTTATTTCGTCCACAACAGCGGTTAGCTTTTTTAGAGGACGGCTTAAAGAATTTGCAAAGAAATATACTATCATAATAGAAAGAGAAAGTATGGCAAATGTTATAAAAATGTTTCGTCTAGTAGTGGCATTAACACCTTCCAAAACAACATCTGTACTTACCTCTGTAATAACAGCCCCAGAACCTATGCTAAGTTTTCTAAAGGCACCTATATATTCTTCGTTATTATCATTTTTGAAAGTTGTTTGTTCATTATTTAAAACACTAGACTTCATTAACTGTATGATAGGATGATTACTTTCGTTAATGCCATCTAGAACAAGAGATAAATCTCCGTGTACTAAAATATCTCCATCTTCATTTACAAGGAAAGACCTATTTATAGAGCCAGAAGATAGAGTATCACCCATTGCCTCTATAGAATAAAGCACAACAACAGCAGAATCTTCATTTGTACTAACGTGATAGAATATAGCCATAACGGGTACATTAAAAAATGGAGCTGCATTAGCTAATTCTATGGAGCCATTTTTTGCAAGGTCTAATAATTCAGATTCCTGATTTACATACGAAATGAAAGTATCTTCTGAAACTTCATGAGAAACAAAAAAAGAATTACTAGTAAATATTCTATTTGATTGGGGTAAATAAACAGCGGCAATGTCATTATTGTGTTCAAAAAACATATTTTCTAGCGTCTTACTTTGCACTTCATTACCAGAAACACTATTTAACATTCCCAAAAATAAATCTACAGAAGAAAGCACTCCGCTTATATGGCGGTCGCAAGTATCAGCCATACTTTTATTTAGGTTTTGATTATTTTCTTCTGCATTTGTACGAATATCATCAGTTATATAATAGGAAACTAATAAGGTAACACCCAATAAAGCAACAACTACAATGGAAGAAATAATACTAATAAGTTTTATGCCTATAGGATGGCGTATGCGAGTATTTTTCTTTTTTAACTTTTTTTCTTGCTCTTTTTGTTGCTGTAATTCCTTAATTCGCTGTTTTTCTTTTTCTAAGGAAAGTTTATCTTCTTGTAATTGAAAGCAAATATTCTCATTTTTCTTAAGTTTATCAAAATTTCCGATTTTGACTTCTTCAAATTCAAGAGAATCTACTTCTGCAAAAGCAAACCCGCTTTCTTTTTCTTCTACTTTTGGTATGATAACACTATCCTCCTCAACAGACTCGTTTTCAGCAAATAAATCACTATCAACTTGTTCTGTAGAGAATGTACTTTTATCAAAGCGGTCGCTTTCGTTAGAAAGGTCGCTTTCGTTAGATTTTACACTTTCTGGCG
>CAJOPO010000377.1 GCA_905236315.1 uncultured Treponema sp. | reverse complement strand
TCAGCAATATTTATAAGAGCCTCTTTTGCTGAAAGTTGTAAAGTATTTTGAAGAAATAAATCTGCACAAGTATAAGATGTTATGCAAAGCTCAGGAAATACTAATAAACGTACGTTGTTTTGATTTGCTAAATTTACTGTTTTTATTATTTCTTTGGAATTAAAATTGCAATTTGCTACTTGTAATTTTGGGCTAGCACAGGCTACTCTTAAAAATCCATATTTCATATTTTTATTATACAGCAAATAGAATAAAGTTGTTAATATTAATGTTATAAAAAATAAAATTTGTATCGTTTTTTTACTTCATTATGAAAGAACTTACTGATTGACACTATTTGTTTGCAAATGATATATTTTTTATCATGAATAAGGCAATTGAAACATTACAAGAACGCGGTTTTTTTAATCAATGTACAGATTTAGAAGGACTTTCTAATCGTATGGATAAAGGTCCTATTACTTTTTATGTTGGTTGCGACCCTACAGGAAATAGCTTACATATTGGTCATATAGTTCCATTTTTTGCATTAAGACATTTACGTGAAGCGGGGCATTGCGGTATAGCACTTATTGGTGGTGGAACTGGCAGAATAGGGGACCCAAGCGGAAAAACAGAAATGCGCAAAATGCTTGATTATTCCCAAATAGATTCAAATGTAGAAAGTATAAAAAAACAGCTTGATAAGTTTATCGGTTTTGACGGTAAGACTGCATTTGCTGTTAATAACAAAGATTGGCTTGAAAACCTTAATTATATAGATTTTTTAAGAGATATAGGCTCTTGTTTTAGCGTAAATAAGATGCTTACATTTGAAGAATATAAGCTTAGGCTAGAAAGAGGACTTTCTTTTATAGAATTTAATTATCAGCTTTTGCAGGCCTATGATTTTTATATGCTTCACAAAAAATACGGTACTGTATTGCAAATTGGCGGGGCTGACCAGTGGGGCAATATAACAGCGGGTGTAGATTTAATCAGAAGAAAGCTCGGTGGCACAACTGAACTTAACTTAGAACATCAGGCTTTTGGGCTTACTTTCCCTCTTATTATGCGCTCTGATGGTAAAAAAATGGGAAAAAGTGAAAAAGGTGCTGTATTTTTGGACCCTGTACTTACTCCTGTGTTTGAATTCTTCCAGTATTGGCGTAATGTAGCTGACGCAGATGTAAAAAGATTTTTCTTGTTGTTTACATTCCTCCCTGTTAGCGAAATTGAACAGATTTGTGCAGGAGATATAAACTCAGCTAAAGAACGTCTTGCTTATGAAGTTACAGCTGTTATTCACGGAAAAGAAGAAGCAGAAAAGGCTCTTTCTGGTGCAAAGGCTGCTTTTAGTGGTGAAGGGGATAAAGCTTCTATGCCTACGCTTGAATTTGAACGTTCTGCTTTTGAAAATGGCATAAATATTTGCGATTTATATTTTGACACAAAATTATGTGCTACAAAAAGTGATGCACGTCGCCTTATTCAGCAAGGTGGAGCTAGCATTAACGGAAAGTCTATAACAGATGTTAAGCAGGTTATCTCTATGAGTGACGCAGATTCTGATTGTGAGTTTGTGTTAAAAGCAGGAAAAAAGAAGTTTTGTAGAATTGTTGTAAAATAGTGCTACTCAAAGCATTTTTTCACGCTATACAAGGGGTTTAAGCCCCTTGTTATTTTATATGGCTTTATTTAATTTTTAGTATTTTTATTTTTCTTTGAAAATAGGTTCTTAAAGAAAGTCGCTATGGCAGAAAGTTTTTGTACAATCCAGTTCCATATTTTCATAAATATAGAAGGATTTTTTAATTTTTCTAGCCTATGATAACCTTCTAATAATTCTTCATCACTAAATTCTTTTCGTTGATTATTCTCTTCTAATTCAATCTCAAGTTTGCGCACAGCATCAGGATATGTAGGCAAAATTATAGCATTTATCTTTTCCCATCCTATGGCTTTAGCAGCTTCTAAGCGTCTTTCACCTGCAATAAGTTCATAATCAGAAGTTAAAGTTATAGGATTTAATAGCCCGTAAGTACGCAAACTATCTTTTAAACTATCTAAATCACCTAAATCTTTGCGTATTCTTTTCTTTACTTTAATATCATCTATCTTTACAAGCATAATAAATTTCTCCTAATAAGAACTTATACATTCAAATTTAATCTAGGAACCAGTTTGCATTATTATCATCAAATGAATAATCTTCTTCATCACTATCATCAGATTCATTATCTATGCCGTGTAAGTTTTCAAAATATGATTCTAATGAGTCATCATCTTCTAGCACTGGTGTATCAGAATTTAAGAAGTCTAGATCAATAGTTAAAGGAGAGTCGTTGCCAAATCCTGTATAACCAATGCCTGTTCTCTGCTGGTCTCTTCTTATGCGGTCTAGTATTGTTTCTCTGTAACTGATATTTCCATGAACTTTACACTCTGTAGTGGGTTCTGTGCCTTTGAGGTAATATGCAAAAATCTGTCTATTTCCGCAAGCTTCCGTAAGAAGCTCTCCAGAGTCTGCACATACATTCATTCCAACAATCCCAGATGGAGTTGAATTAAAGAAGGGCTTATAAGATTTTCCTTGATGTATGAAATTCATAAAGTCGCCCCATGCAGGACCTGCTATAGCTGCACCTGTAAGTGCTAAGCCCAAAGATTGACCTGGCATATCAAAGCCAAACCAAAATACTGAAGTATAATATGGAGTAAAACCAACTGCCCATGCATCTGCCCAGTTTTGTGTAGTACCAGTTTTTCCTGCTACAGGCATATTAAAGGCATCTCCATTTGAGTTCCTAAAGCGGAACTTATAGCCTGTTCCTTTGTTTTTTCCAATCTTCCTTAGTGTAGAATCAAATCTAGAACCGCTGTACAAGGTGCCGCTAGCCACAGTCTTTTTGAGCATCTCTTGCATTATAAAAGCATTTTGCTCCGTTATGATTTGAGCAGCCTTTCCTTTTGCAAGTTGTTGCTCTTTTACTTCTTTTTCCTTATCTACTATTATATTTCCATTTCTATCTTCTATATTTCTTATAGAAATAGGAACCACTTCTTTGCCATTATTGGCAAAAGTAGAATACGCCTTTGCCATTTCTATTGGACTAACAGAAACAACACCAAGCCCCAATGGATATACAGGTAAAAAGCCTCTTTCTTCTAAATCACTTTCTGGAATGCCCAAAAGTTTTGAAGAACGCTCTATTGCAGCATCAAAGCCTACAGAATTTAATATCTTTAAGGCTGGAACATTTAAAGAAAGCGATAGTGCACTAGAAACTAAAACATTTCCTCTCCAAGAGCCAGCATAATTTTGTGGTATATATGCAGAACCATCCGCCTTTGAAAACACTGTTGGAGTGTCGCTTATTACGGTGGTCATTGTTACTCGCTTTTCATTTATTACCCCATAATCAATGGCAGCAGAATAGACAAAGGGCTTAAAAGAAGATCCTGGTTGCAATTTTGCTTGTACAGCACGAATAAATTGGTTTGAAGAGTCAAAATTAGAACCGCCAACTAGTGCATTTATATATCCTGTACTGTTTTCTACAGAAATCATAGTGCCTTCTACAACGGTTTTTTCTAGTCGTTTTCTTTTTAGAGTATTGCCTCTGTTTACCATTTCTGTTTTTAAGGTATCAGCCCCGCTTATCATCGACACAATATCAATAAGAGGATTTATATCATCTGTAAACTCTGCTAAAGAAAGAATCTTAACCCTTTCATCACTTACTTTTAAGCCTGGAAGATTAAAGATAAGGGTCATTAGTTCTGTAAATGGTACATAGGAGCGGAAATAAGACTTTCGTTTATCGGATAAAGAAGCTTGATATGTTTTATTGCCATATTCTAGATAGTCATGCATTATCTCTTCTGCTTCTGCTTGATGTGATAAGTTTAATGTAGTGTTTACTATATAGCCATCGGTATAAATGTCATTAGTACCATACATCATATCAGAAAGCTGCCTTCGCACATATTCGCTAAACCAAGGTGCTCTATCTGTTCTCATTGCAAGGGCTGCTACGCTTGAACGTGTGGGGTCAAAGTCTGCCCAAAAATTATCAAAGGCTTCTTCTGACTCTTCTTCGCTTAGGTATCCTGCTTGAACCATAGCGTCCATAACATACTTTTGCCTATCTCGTGCTCTATTAGGAAAGTCAAATGGATTCATATTTGTAGGGTTAGACAACTGTATTACTAGTACAGCTGCTTCTGCATAGTTTATAGAGGTTGCGTCATGACCAAAGTAGTATTTACACGCTGCATTTACCCCATAGCAACCAGCCCCAAAGAATATTCTATTTAAATAAAGTTCAAGTATTTCATCTTTGGAATAGCGTCGCTCCATTTGAATTGCCCACCAAAGCTCTTTTATCTTTCGCTTTATAGATTTTTCACTGCGGTCGCAATATAATGTACCTGCTATCTGCTGTGTTAAAGATGAACCGCCTCCTAAATCTTTGTCTAGGACTTGTCCTAATATGGCTCTGATTATGGCTTTTACGGAAAAACCTGGATGTTCATAAAAAATACGGTCTTCACGAGTAAGTAAAGCATCGATTAGTTCTTGTGGTAAAAGTTTAAATGCTATATTTTCCCTTTTTTCTGCATTACTAAACTCTGTAATCACTTCTCCGTTTATATCTAATAATCTTGTTGGAAACTCTGTTTTAAATTCTGTAAAGTTTTCTGTATTTTTTGTATTTATAGTTAATGCCAGTCCTAGTCCTAAAGCTCCTCCTATTCCTGCTGCAGAAATTAGCAGTAAAGGCATGAGCAAAAATGGCCAAAATTTAGCTTTCTTCATTCTTAGATATTAGAAGAATTTATTTCTTATGTCAATGTTTTAGCCTTTTGGAACACGGAAATCAGTTTTCAACGTACACGTATAAAAAAACAGCTTTCAGTCGTCTCTGCGGATTGAATCTGTCGATTACAAAATC
>CAJOPO010000376.1 GCA_905236315.1 uncultured Treponema sp. | reverse complement strand
TTGTAAGTCGCTATAATAGCGCGACTTACAACATCGCATTTTCAAAGTTGCCTCTAAAAACTGAAGTTTTTAGAGGCTCCCTTAATACACTTTTCGTAACGTTACATAAATCTATTCATATTTTGTAACTTTTACATCAAATTCTATCTTCAAGATATTTTCTTGCCAATCTTCTATTATAAGGCTTCCCTTTCCCTCTGTACCTACAGTTTTTACAAAGGTTCCTGCCATGCCACCTTTTAATGAAACAAAATGTGGTCCTATAAGTTCTATGCAACCTTCTGTGCTTAGTTTTATAGCTTCGTTGCAGTATGGCTGAATATTACCATTGCCATCTACAGCCTGTAAACGTATAGAGACTACATCATAGCTATGTTCTTCAATTAATTGAGTGCGCATTACAATAGCTTGAACGCTCGTTTTTTCGCATGCAGATTTTATTACAGTTGAAACAACTTTTCCTTCCCTAATAGCTTCAAACTTATAGCTTATAGACTCCCCCCCCCAGTTTCCTATGTATTTACCATATAAATCACGGAGTTTGTTTACATTAGTAACCCCCAAAAGCCATAAAGAAATGCCTTTTAATATATAGCGCAGCGGAAGTTTATCTACTCCATATTTTTGAAGGGCAAAAAGAACGTCTTTCATAGATTGTAAGTATTTTTCTTGTATACCGTCTTCATCAACTAATCTGTGTCCTATATAGTCATCAATAAGGATGAGACCATGTTTTAAGTTCTTAAATATAGAAAAATCTTTTGTATATTCTTTTATGAATATATTATTTACGTACATACGAACACTTGAAGCATTAGTTATAATAAACACATCTCCACGTGCCCCTCCGGGATATTCTCCTATATCCATACTAGATGTAATACTAAGTACATCCCCTACTACAGAAGGTTCTTGCTGACTTTTATATACGGCAGCTGCAAGTTTCGGATTACGGAACATATCCATAACACCATGATAGCAGATGTAATCTCCAGAGCCAAAGTCTTTATGAGTGTTATAGTCAAATGCACCCCAGCCACTACTACCTGATATTTCTGAATGGCTTGCTACTGCATCTAGCACTTTTGCATGGCGGAGTGCGTGTTCAGTTCTTACAGACTCGCAATCAAAACTCTTCGTTGGATACATGTGCCCATTGTATTCAGTAATCATATATCCTTTATTAGTCTTTGTTACCTTAGATTTAGGCAAACACCCTTCATTTTTCCCATAGAAGCTAAAATCATTAAACGTATAAACATCTTCTAAAAGATGACTATTTCGCAAAAAGCGCACTCCGCCTGTTGGACGAGTGGAATCAAGTTCATGAGCTAGAGCATTTGTTCTTTTATAGAACTCATCATCATCCTGACTTTCGTTTATACGCACCCCCCAAATAAAGATGGAAGGGTGATTTCTATACTGAATAATCATATCTCGAACATTTTGTACAGCAATATCCTTCCATTCATCATTTCCTATATGCTGCCAACCAGGAATTTCTGTAAACACAAGAAGCCCTATTTCATCACAACGGTCAACGAAATATTGGCTTTGCGGATAGTGGGAAGTTCTAACTTCATTAAGTCCCAATTCATATTTTAGAATATCAGCATCTTCCCTTTGCATATTTTTAGGCATGGCATACCCAACGTAAGGCCAACTTTGATGCCTATTGAGTCCACATATTTTTACTTTTTTTTCATTTAAATAAAAACCAGTTTCATCATAACGTATATCTCTAAAACCAAAACGAACGTTATATTCATCTGCTATAGAACCATCTTCTGCAATAAGATATGTAGTAAGATTGTATAATGCAGGATTATCTAAGTTCCACTGCACAATGCCACTAGGACTAGCAGATGTGAGTGTTACTTTGTCTGATATTCCAGTAATTATTTCAGCACAGGATTGCTCTTTATTTTCTATATAGACATTTGAAGATGGGCGAACAACTTGCTTGATTGTATATTTTTTATATTCAGCAGATTTTCCTTCTAAAGTAATTTTAGTATTAAATGTATTACCCTTAGTCGTAACAAAGACATCACTTATATAGATAGGATTTTTTATATCTATATAAACATCTCTATAAATGCCACCGTAAGTCATATAATCAATTACATAGCCAAAAGGAGGTTGATTTAAGTTTTCCCTGCTATCTACAACTATGGCAAGAACATTTTGCTTATTAGGACTGGCTAAATATGGAGATAAATCTATAGAAAAAGCTGTATAACCGCATTTATGAGTATAAACTAACTTTTCATTAAGAATAATTTCACTTTGGTGTGCAGCCCCTTCTACTGTAAGAATAACAGATTTGTTTTTCCATTCTTCTTTTGTTTCAAAAGAACGTCTGTAAACAACACGCTTTTGATATAAGGTTGTAGAGAAAGAATTGAATGGTGTAACAGCTACTGTATGAGGCAATCTTACAGACTGCATAGGTATATTATAATCTAGAGAAAGCATCTCTGGCGAAAAGTTTTCTGAATAATTCCAGTCATTATTTAAGTAAATTCTATTCATGATATATAGATTACCCCTTTTTTTTGCATAAAGCAAGCATTTTCTCTTGCGCAATCCATATTTCGTATGATATAATATGTAATATGATAAAGTCTTTTAATTCAAAAGAAACCCAGACACTAGCACAAAAAGGTAAATGTAGTGCTTTTAAATCTTGCGAGCATATAGCATTAAGAAAGTTAGATATGATTGATGCAGCGACTTCTATAAATGCTTTAAAAATGGCTCAAGAAAATCATCTTAAAAAGTTAAAGAATGATGAAAAAAAGCGTTATAGCATTTTTATTAATGATAGTTGGAATATCTATTTTGCATGGAAAGGGCAAGATGCCTACGATGTAGAAATTGTAAAAGAAAATTCTTAAAGAAAAGAGGTTTATTATGACTAGAACAGATAATGTAATTCACCCTGGTGAAATTCTTATGGAAGAATTTATAAAACCAAACGACTTATCCCAAATACAGCTTTCTGAAGCTATAAACGTTCCTGCTGCTCGCATAAATACTATTATAAAAGGTAATAGGTCTATAACAGCAGATACAGCATTGCGTTTAGGTATATATTTTGGAACAGGTCCAGAGTTTTGGTTAAATTTGCAGAATAAATATGATATGGGTATTGTGCAAAAGGAAAAATCAAAAGATTTACAAAAAATAGTACCCTTAAAGGACTAAAATTTATAAAAAAAATTGCATTAACATATTGACACTAATTTTTATATTTGATATATTTATTATCGTTGATTGTAAGCAATTTGCAAAATATGGTGCCTGTAGTTCAGGGGTAGAATTCCAGATTGTGGATCTGGCTGTCGTGGGTTCGAAACCCACTAGGCACCCTACGGCACATTTAGTGTAGCTGACGAATTGCGTTCGTAGCTCAACTG
>CAJOPO010000375.1 GCA_905236315.1 uncultured Treponema sp. | reverse complement strand
CAACTATGATGTTCCAGGTAGGTGCAAATATGGATCAGCGTGTAGAAGCATTCATTGGTACAATGACAGCTCAGGCTCTTGGTTTAAAAGGCGTTCAGGGTGGTGATGAGCAAATTAGCATTTCCACACCAGATTCTGCTAATATGGCTATTGGAACTCTTGATAACGCACTTATGCAGATTTCTCGTCAGAGAGCAGATTTAGGTGCATATCAGAACCGCTTTGAAACAGCATCAAAGGGTATTGCTGTTGCTGCTGAAAATCTCCAGAGTGCTGAATCAGGCATACGTGATACAGATATGGCTGCACAGATGGTAGAATATACAAGAGATTCTATCTTGACACAGGCTGGTACAGCAATGCTAGCACAGGCAAACAGTCAGTCACAAAACGTTTTAGCTTTGCTTCAGTAGTATTTGGTAATATATTATCGTTACCGTCTGCGGTAGAATTGTTTAAGAGATAGCTGGATGTCATCTTTTTGCAATAAATAATACCGCACAGGAGCGAGGAGGGGGTGCGCCCCCCTTCCCCACTTCTTCATTTTTTCAGGAGGAACGTCCATGAATACAATAAACGGTATAAATGGGCAGACTTTGGCAATGGATGGCCATTCCTTTAACACTTTTTTAGGAAATAAAAAAGTTCAACACATAACTACTGAACCTACAATATTTCCTAATACTGCTGCTGAAGTATCAAAAACACTTGCCGATAATCTGACCAAAACAAAAGAAGCAGTACAGGAGATTCAGAAAGTTTCTAATCTTGTACTCGGACATAAATTAAAGTTCAATGTTAATAATGAACTTGGTCGTGTTATAGTATCTGTAGTAGACCCTTCTACAAATAAGGTAATACGAGAAATACCATCAGAGGATTTGCAGAAAATACAAATCCAAATGAAGCATGCTATAGGTTTGCTTTTTGATGAAATGGTATAATCACTGCGTTATGGCTTTATAACGCTAAACATCTTGCTCTAAGGAAAATAATGGGATTATGGCAGATGGATTAAGCATTCCAGGTGTTACAGATCGATATAAAACAAATGACCTCGTTGAAGCTCTAATGGAAACAGAGCGTGTTCCTTTAAAAAGAGAACAAGAGCAATTAGAGAAATATCAGGATCAGCAAGCGGCATGGCGAGATATGAATCAAAAAATGTCGTCTTTGCGTGAAAGCGTAAAATCACTTTATTCTTTTGAAAATCCTTTTAATAATAAATTAGCAACTTCTACCGAAGAAAGTGCAGTTACAGTAGAAGCTGGTAGAAATGCAGATTTTGGTGTTTTTAAATTAGACGTTTTACAACCTGCAACTGCTGATAGATTTTTAAGTGATAACATCAATAAGGATATGAAAGTAGAAGCTGGTATTTATACATTTTCTGTTGGTGATAAAACTGTAGAATTTAATTGGAGGGGCGGCAAGTTAAATGATTTTGTTACTGCTCTTAATAAGCGTGGTAATAATATTATAAAAGCTAGTCTGATAGGTGTAACATCAAAAGAAAAATCTCTTATGATAGAAAGTCTAAAAACTGGAAAAGAAAATAGACTTGTTTTTAAAAATGCAGCACTAGACTTTGCAAAAGAAATAAAAATGATTTCTCCATCAAAAGAAAATGTTATTTCTTTTCCTTCTTCTGTTGATTCTTTTTCTAGTCCAAGCATACAAGATACTAGTTCCAATTTACCTGTACTTTCAAAAAATGATGTAACTTCAGACGGAAAAACAATAACAATTCCTTCTCGTAATGGTATAGAAATACCTATTCCAGAAAATATTCGTAATGCTGAAAATCCCAAAATAGAATTTATATTTCAAACTAAAGAAACAGAAGATATAACTAAATCCTTGAATAATACTGCACCAAAAGAAACTTTAGTTCTCCCCTCACCAGGTTTTATAGAATACAGAGGTGTTACGGTTTTAAATGAGCAGAGTATAACAGCTCTTTCATTAGAAGATGAACAAGAAGAAAATATACAACCAATAGCTCCAATTAATGATGACAGTTATATATTTGTAAAAAATACAGATGGTTCTGAAGTTGAAATAGACAGTCAGTCTATTTTTAATGATGGAAATACTACTAAAATATCAATATATTTAACTGATTATCCAGATGCAGAAAGTATTGTTATACGCAATAATAATACAGGTAAAGAGTTCTCTCTTTCTGTTCCAGAAGCTACTTGCAATTCAGAATCAACTGGATTTGAGCCTAATCATGCAATAACGGTAGCTGATGATGCAAAATTTAAATACGAAGGAATAACCCTTACACGTTCTACTAATGATATAGATGATGTTATTCCTAATGTTACTTTGCATTTACATGATAAAACAGATAAAACAGCAATTATAAATATTGACCCAGATACCGAAAGTGCAAAGGATGCATTAATAACTTTTGTTGGCAAATATAATCAAACAGTAGCAGAAATAAATATACTTTCATCAAATAAGCCAGAAATAATTTCTGAATTAGATTATTTATCTGATGAAGAAAAAGCAAAAGAAGAAAAAAGACTTGGAATGTTTCAAGGTGATTTTTCTTTGTCTAATAGTAAAACGCAAATGCAAAATATTTTATCTGCGAACTATCCATATTTAGATAATGCAGATATTACCATGCTAAATCAAATAGGGATTTCTACGAATGCAAGTGGAAGAACTTCAGGATACAATGCTTCTCAGATGCGTGGTTATTTAGAAGTTGATGAATCAAAATTAGACACGCAATTACAAGAAAATTTATCTCAGATAAAAGATTTATTTGGTTATGATAGCGATGGAGATATGATTATTGACTCAGGCATTGGTTATTTACTAGATAAGCATTTAACAGCATGGGTTCAGAGTGGAGGAATTATATCTACAAAGACAACTTCTTTAGATTCCAAAATAAAAGCTTCAAATACAAAAATAACTAAATTAGAAACTCAATTAGATTCAAAAGAAGCTGAATTAAAAAGAAAATATGCTTCTATGGAAGGGTCTTTAAATAGTTTGGAAAGTCAACAAAATTCAATAAATAATTTTACTAATTCATTAAATTCAAATAAAAATAGGTGAGGCATATAATGCATTTAAAAGTAAATGGTGAAGTTGTAGATATTACTCTTGAAAATGAAAAAACTATAGGTGATGTTCTTGCTTCTTTTGAAAAAGAAGCTGCAAAAAATGAAGCTACAACCACTAAAATAATACTTAATGGTAAAGAAATACCTGCAAATAATTTTGAATCAATACTTAATACACCAATAGAAGAAAATACAGAATTAGATTTGAGCGTAATTTCAAAACTTGCTATTACAGATTCATTTGAATCTTGTTCAAAAGAATTAGACAAATTAAACAATAATCTTAAAGATATAAGTATGCTAATTCAAAGTGGAAAAGATTTTGAAGCGGTATCTATTATAAAAGACCTAGCTGAGCAAGTAGGCATTTTATGTAAAACTATAACAATGAGTCGTCTTTTTCCCGATATTTATAATAAAATACAAATCGAAGGAAACTCTATAGAAAGTTTTTTTTCAGAATTTACCCCTATTCTAAAAAACTTTGAAGATGCATTGCAGAATAATGATTCTGTAACAGTGGGAGACCTTTCTGAATATGAAATAAGTCCTCGTTTAGAGCAACTTTCATTAGCATTACAACAATTTAGACAATAATAAATAGGAGAACATTATGGAAGGCAATGGTTCACCTTTGGACGCTAGACAAAATCCTTTTGTTTATAAATTTATTATAGTTGCTCTTATTGTTATTGCAATATTATTTTTACTTTATTTAATATTAAAAAGAATACAAAAAATACATTCTTCTGATAAATGGATAGAAGCGCATAAAAATCTTCCGACAACACAAAAAGATATAAAGAATGTTACAAAACTGGCTAACTTAAATCAAGAAGAGAAAAAATTACTTTGGGATATTTGTAAGCATTATAAGGCAAGAAATATTGTTTATCTTATTCGTGATGACAAGGAACTCAATGAACTATTCAAAAAAGCATATAACGAAATGTTCTTAAAAGAAGGTGAAAATACTAAGGCAAGTTTATTTGAGTTAATACAAAAGATTGAGAAATTTAGAGAACAATCTTTATTTATTAATACAACAAAGGGGTTAAATGAGGGACAAGAATTTTTATATAAAGATTCTTCTGGAGTTACTTGGACGCTAACTTTAATAAGAAATTCTTCACAGGGCTTATATTTAGATATTCCTCAGAGGTTTGCACAAAGTGAAAAAAAACCAGAACCACTTGCAAAATTTACTTTAACTTTTACAGCGAAGGGTGGCATATATTATAAACTACAAACACGTGTTATAAGATATGAAGTTCAAAAAGAAGGCAATACAGTTCTTATAGCTTCTTCTACTAATACGTTACAACCAATGCAGCGTCGTTCTGCTAAAAGGACAAATGTAAATAAAGATTGTCAATTCTCTGCAGTACAAGATGACAATAATACTTATACTGTATTAGAAAAGAAATATACAGGTATTTTGTTAGATATTTCTGTTTCGGGTGGAAAAGTGATATGTAAAATGCCTATAAAGGAAGGGCAGCTTATACATGTTGATTTTAAACTTACAGATGATATTACACATGAAGCGATAGGAAAAATTATTTCTACAAAAAAGTCTACAGAAGGTAATGATTTTGTTTTGCATATTAAGTTTATTGAAATATCACTTAATGCTAAAAATGATATAAATGCTTATATATATGGGTATAAAAATTAGTGTTACTTTCT
>CAJOPO010000374.1 GCA_905236315.1 uncultured Treponema sp. | reverse complement strand
GAACTTGTCTATATATTTCCTGCGGGAAATATATAGACAAGCCGACACTGGCATGTCGGCTTGGATATATTCACCCTCTTTTAGAGGGTCGATTATTCTATTTTTAGGCCAGCTAAAGTAATACGAGCAATACTCTAGCGTATTAGCCTTGCCTTCTTTCATTACCACATCAATAGCGTTAAAACACAGAACATCAACATCGTGTTTTTTTGCGCTATCATACAAAAGCTGGCAGGCATCATGCGCAATGTAGTCATCAGAATCCACGAACCATATATATTCCCCTTTAGCGTATGACAAACCTGTGTTTCGTGCAGCACCAAGCCCCATATTCTTGCTGTGCTTTATGACTTTTACGCGGGAATCCTTAAAGGCATACCAATCAAGGATGACGGAGCTTTTATCAGGCGAGCAGTCGTTAACGCATATTATCTCTATATCAGTTAGAGTCTGATTTATGCAGGAATCAAGGCACTCTGCAAGATATTTTTCCACGTTATATACGGGAACTATTATACTAATTTTTATATCGTCCATAAAAAATACCTGTCACCCTGAAGTAATTTTTCAAGGGCTAAACTATAGCATACATTTTGTAACTACTTCTATTTTTTTACCACAACTAAGGGGATATGCCCTATTGCACTAGCACCCTCACTATATGACGAATAGTAGCTACCTAAAATCTTATTTGTAGAAGCAAGCATATATAAATCTATAACGGCATCTTCCATACCTTTTTTAGTATTGCGACTAGTCTTATCCATATTGTTTATTATACAATTACCTCTAAAGTTTTCAAGCAGTTGTTTTTTAATTTCTATATCATCTGTTGATACAAAAAACATCATATTTGGACATTTCTCTAGTTCCTCTTTCATTTTTGCGACAAATAATTGAAAGGGGCTATTTTCAATGGAAGCCGCATTATCAGTACGGCGAATATGGATTCCTACACAGTCGCGCCCTAGTTGTGATTTTAATTCTTTAATGCGCACTCTCAAATGCTTTTGGGGCAAAAAATAGCTAAAATCTAATCCCCCAAAACATATACCGTATGTACACAGAAAATAATTCCCCTTTCCTTTATTCTTTATATATTGCCTTGTAAATAAAGAAAGGTCTCCTCCCTTGCTAAAGTCAAACACCTGTATATTAGGAATATCAGAAAGCAATCTATTTTTTGCTGTGGAAAGAGATTCGTCAATATTTTTATATTTTACCTTTACAGATGAAAAGTTTGGAATATATACAGGCATTTTCTTTATATGAGATTTCTTAAAATACTTAGTATATTCCTTACGAGGAACAAATAAATCTTCAAAGGGGGCATTAAGTTCTCCATTACATATCCAATGTATGAACACCGTACCCCCCCCATTAGCTAATGCTAACTGTAATACTCCCGACACAGCACGGAGCCTATTACATAATCCGCCTATGGGGTATAGATATATTGCCATCTTAAGTTTTCCTTACTCATCAAGTAGTTTTTGCAATAACTTATCAATGCCTATAATGGGGCAAAATGCATAGGGATTGATTTTTTCTTGAATACGCTCCATATCATATACTGGAATACAGATTACAAGTTGCGTTTCCGAAGGAATGTTAGAAACCGCTCTTACAGGATAAGTCATGTATTCAGTTAATTGTGGATTTGATTCAATAATTGCGCTTACTTTTATTTTTTTATCAAAAGCCTTTAGTAAAAGTTTACAAATGTTTCCCCTACCATATATAGCAACAGTTGAAACTTTTTCTTTATCTAAAAGATAATCTGCAATATCACTTAAGGATTTTAATTCTAGAAACTGTAATAAGATTTTGTTATAACATCTAAACTTTGTTTCTGCAGGTATCCATCTAAAGTAGTCCCCGTACGCTATTTTATAATCTTTTGGAAACTCAACTTTATCAGGCAATACAAATGAACTTCTTTCATCAAAGGAACGGCACTTAAGCTTTACATCAGACACACCACAGTGAACGCCTGTTCCATCAAAGCCAATATTATCCACAAAGCCTCTATACGGCGTAAGGCAGTACCCCCCCCCGCGTATAATATTCAATACCCAGAAACTAGCCCAACTATTACATTGCCCTGTAACATTACCTATAAGATAGCTTTCTACATCTGAAGCCCACAAATGAAACTGCTCGTTTAATTTTTCATCTTGCTTTAGCTTTGCAACAATTCTATAATCCCTATCAAAATATTGCCAGCGGTCTTTCCAAGTACCCCAGCCCCAAGAGCTAGACCTACCTGTAAAGTAAGCATCAGTTCCATTCGGAGAAACCTCAACATTATCTGCATCTGCATTTATGTTATAGACTCTTTTGTCTTCATAATATTTATTTAGAGAAGAAATCATATATTCCATAAATTGCGGATGTGTAACTATATCATCTTCTAAAACAATTACTGCTTCATGTCTTTCAAAAACATAGTTAATTCCGTCTACTATAGAATCCGCAAGTCCCTTATTTTTGCTAGACACTATTATCTCTTTATTGCACCAGTTTACAGAATTTATACATTCATTTACTTCATTCCATTTATCAAGGTCTGTATTAGGCTTTTTCCCATCTTGAAAAATATATAACTTTGAAGGCAAAATGGTATTAGCACTGAGTGCATTTAATGTCTTTTTTGTATGTTCGGGTCGATTATATGTAAATAATATTGTTGCTATGTTCAAATTCATTATTCATTTCCTTATAAACTGGCTAAAAATGACAGATACGTTACAAAATAACATTGTTTAGTATTTTTTTCAATACACCTATTCTTGAGTGCGTTCTATTATTACTTTAAATTGCTCACCCACCTTATCATCTTCAAAAACAATATTAGGTTGATTTTTTATCGCCCTTACAATACCAGAACCTATGCCACGATAATACATTAGTTTTGAAGCATAAGATACAATCAGATTATTTCTTACTACTGCATTTCCCATTTTTATATTTTTTATCGTTAATGAATTGGGTAAACTTCCTGGACTAATTATTTCAACCCTATTATCAAAAATGAATATACGCACAGGTGCATTTTTAGAGTAATCTCTATGTGTTAATGCATTTTGCACAACTTCTTGCAATGCAACTTCCGAAATCTCTAATATTCCTGTAGTAATGAAGCTCCCCGACGCAGAGCGTCGGGGTATCGTTTGTCGCCACGCTAAATGCCGAAATCTAGCTCTGGCTGGCTCTCATATAT
>CAJOPO010000373.1 GCA_905236315.1 uncultured Treponema sp. | reverse complement strand
GGCAGCACGAACAGAGTGTTTTTGTAATCCTTAAGATTCAATCCGCCAGTCTCCTTTTCGCTGTTTTTTATGGGAGTATAGTGTAAAACTGATTTCCGTGATAAACTACTATATGGCTTTTAAGAGTAGTCCTTTTATAAAACACTTATAATAAATTGACATAATAGCACTGCATACAAACCAACCCACAGGATAGGCTACTGATATAGGAACAAAAGAAGATGTGATATGCGATACTGTAAAAAGATAAATCTGCCTAAAAACAACAAAAGAGCCTAACATTATAAACATGGGGACTGCTGCATTGCCTAAGCCTCTTAAAGCTCCTGCGTGTATTTGATTTAAACAGCATAAGACATAAAAAGGCATGCATACGTGCAAAAGATATTCGCCATATTTTACGACTTCCTTATCGCTATTAAAAAGCTGTACAAGGGGTTTTGCAAATATCATTACAGGAATTGCAAGGAGTATTGTTATGCTAACTGCTAATATTATAGAATCCTGTACGCCTTCCTTTACTCTTTTTATTTTGTTAGCACCATAATTTTGCCCTGTAAATGTAGTTGCTGCTAATGAAAGACTTTGCATTGGCAATATAACGAATTGGTCAATTTTGCTATAGGAAGCCCAGCCTGCCATACAGGAATCTCCAAAGTTATTGATGTATCGCTGAACAAAAACGTTAGAAAAAGCAGTAATGGTCATTTGCAATCCTGCAGGAAGTCCTACTTTTATAACTTTTTTTAATATGTTTTTATCAATACTTAATTCATTAAGCCTTAAACTATAGCAGTCTTTTGAATGTAATAATAATAAAATAACTAATAAAGCAGAAAGGAATTCACATATTATTGTAGCATAAGCAACTCCCTTTATACCTAGTTTACATACAACCACAAAAAGTAAATCTAATGCTACGTTTAATAAAGAGGAGGCAATTAAAAAATATAGAGGACGCTTTGAATCTCCTACAGCACGCAAAATCCCTGCTCCCATGTTGTATATCATAAGGCCTATGGAACCTAAAAAATAAATACGCAAATATGAATAAGCTTCATTAAAAACAGAGTCTGGCGTTGCCATTAGTTTTAATAATAACGGAGAAGAGGCTATTCCTAGAATGGTAATAAAAACGGACAGAATAAGTGTACCTAAAATCATTGTATGCACAGTCTTTCGTAGTGCAGGAACATTATGAGAGCCAAAGTATTGGGAGATGATAACTCCACCCCCTGACGCTATGCCCATAAATGCACCGATAAATGTATTGATAAGTGGGGTAGTTGAACCTATTGCTGCAAGGGCTTCTTTACCCACAAATTTTCCTACAACAACGCTATCTACAGTATTATATAATTGCTGAAATATATTGCCCGCAAGCAAAGGTAGGGCAAATGATATTAAAAGAGCATAAATATTTTCCTCTGTCATATCTATAGTTTTAGAAGAATGTGCCATTATTATGCCTTTTTATATAGTAAACAACCATAATATTCGCTATTTGTGGAGGTAAATTTACTTGGATTTTTGATAGGGTTGCTTAGGTCTTGTATTTCATTTTCTTGTTTTAGATTATCCACACTTAGCCAATTCTGGACATCTTCAAAGTATATGCTTTTTAGGTTTGTACAACCTGCAAAAGCATTTATTCCTATTTTTAATACTGTTTGAGGAATATTTACTTCTTCAAGGGCTGTACAATCTTCTAAGGCTCCTGGATTTATATATACAAGATTGCAGGGGAAAATTATAGCTCTAAGCCTTTGATTTTTAGCAAACGGAGTATTAGAAACTCTAGAAAGTTCTGTTGCATGAGATAAATCTATAGTAACAAAAACATGACTATTTCTTATGGTATTACTTAATTTATGGACAGTTTCATTATTTACTGTACCAAACGCAATAACTTGAACTTCGCTATTGCTAGGTAATAGACCCAATACTATATCAAGACTTCCCATTTTTATTGTAGAGCGACCATTTTTTACAAGTATACTATCCTGTTCGCTTCCATCTAAAGCCTGAGCACTAACTTCTATTTCTAATTTATGAAACTGCCTCATAAATGCTATAATACCACATAGTCATAAAAATTACCACTATGCCTACTTATTTTCTACAGAAGCAAAGGTAAAATCTTTTGTAAAGAAGTCTGGGTTCACGGCCTCCAAGTTTAATCTCATTTCCCAATGAAGATGTGGTCCTGTTGCAAGACCTGTCATTCCACTAAGACCAATTAAATCCCCTGCTTTTACCATGTCGCCTTCTTTTACTTTTAGCTCATTCTGGTGATAATACAAACTATATAGACCTGGCAAATGCTCAATTACAACAGTCCAGCCTGTAGAAATCCTCATTTCTGCCATAACAACTCTGCCGTCCGCGCAAGCCCTAACCTCTGACCCTGTAGGAATACCATAATCAGTTCCATAATGTAAGCCAGTTACTTCTTTACCACTAGTATACTTATAGATACGGCGAGAAGCAAAGGTAGAAGTTCTTCTTGTAGCAGGTGTTGGAGGAGTAAAAGCAGTTGTTTGATAAATATTCTGAGGATTTATGGTTTCTAATACTCTTGTAAGTTTTTCACTCTGACTAACACGTTCTGGACTAGTGTTTGTACTTATCTTTGTATTTCTATCATCTAAAGGAATATAGTCTTTATCAAATTCTTTTGTAGTGATATTAAAAGGAAGGTCAAATTCTAGATTTTTTTCTCCATATAGTTTGTACTTTATGGTTAACTTCCATATTGGGTCAGGATTCCACCAAGAAGAAAGAGGAATACCTGTTAGCATAGTTTGCGTATTTTTATTGCTATCTTGCTCAAGGATATAGAATACAGAACGTCTAACACGTTTTTCTCCATACCATAGTTCCAAAGATGCCGTTGTTGCTTCAAATCTTGATTTTTCAACCTTAGTCTTTTTGCTTCCTTGCGTAAACTTTAAACGCACAAATACCGCATCTCCTGGTGCTGCAAGTTCATTATAATATACATTGATATCATATTCTTCATTAGAAAAAGACGCTTCTTTTGCATAAGCTACTGTAGAAAGCAATAATGCAAAAATCACAGTTGCTAACTTAACTAATGAATAAAAAAATCTCTTGTTTTTCATAAAAACTCCTTAAAAATTATATTTGAGTTTAGTTTGCACTTGACTTCTTTAAATCTTGTATTATTATTTGCGGGTTTTCCATACCATTAAAAGTATTTCGCTCAACATGGAAAATCATATCTATATTGTCTCCCTTGCAAAAGTCTTTATTAAGGCGTTCCCCCTCATTCCAAAACAAAGCAGGCCATTTACAGTTTCCACCTTCAACTGTAATTTTTAGATGTTGTTTTTCTGTTTTGCCTAATATTTGTGCGTCTTGCACTTTTAGATTTTTGGACATAAACAAAAGAGGTTTATTTTTTTCTCCAAAAGGCTCAAAACGGTCTTTTATGTCTAACAATTTAGGTGTAAGCCATGCTTGTGGAATTTCTGCATCTATTTCTATATCAGTCTGAGGTGATTCTAATTCTATCTCTGCAGAAAGTTCTTTTGCTTTTTTACAAAAGGCTTCTACCTTATTCCTTTCAAAGTTAAATCCTGCAGCTGCATTATGCCCACCATGATTTAAAAATATATCTCCAAATTTATCAAGAAACTCTGTTGCCTTAACGCCCCTGCAAGTTCTCATAGAACCTATGGCTATATTATTATCAACGAATGTAACCACTATAGAAGGCACATTGTAGTTACTCACAAGTCTTCCTGCTAAAATCCCACACACACCTCTATTTATGCGCTCATCTATCACAAGACACAACTTGTTATTATAAAGTGGAATAGATGTTTCTGCTTGAATGGCTGCATAATTAAGAGCGTCTTGAGAAAGTTGCTTGCGTTCATTATTTAGTTCAACAATATTTTTGGCAGTTTCTTCTCTCTTTTTATTGTCTTTAGTGATAAAAAGTTCTGCTGCAAGCTCTGGGTGCCCCAATCTTCCTGCTGCATTAAGGTTAGAAACAAGCACCCAACTTAAATCTGTAGATGTTATATGCTTTCCTAAAAGATTTACCTTAGACATAAGTTCTAGTAAACCTGGTCGTATTCTTTCTTTATTGATGGAGTTTAGTGCATGCTTTACAAATAGCCTGTTTTCATTTTGCATAGGCATTATATCTGCAAGAGCTGCAAGAGCTACAAGTTGCAAATCTTTTTCTTCTTGAGCCGTGTTTTGAGGAAAAGCAGCTTTTAAAGTTTGGTTTACATAAGACACAAAGATATTATAAAAGCCACCTATTTCTGTAGGTTCATGATTTCCATATCTTGCCATCTTAGATAAAACCATTATCTTACTAAGAGGTAACGCTTCTATATGCGGAATATACTTAGACGCTTCTGTATGTATATCTAGCATATTGAACTCTGTGCCAGTTCCAAAGGCTTTTTTTAACTTATCTTCTATATCTTTTTTGTCCCAAACAAGTATAACTTGCCCCCTTAAATATTCAGGAAGCCTTGTAGCCATTATATCTCCACCTAAGGTTTCTTCTTTTATTCTACTTACTGGAACAAGATTTCTGAGCTTTATACATTCAATTACATAGCTATCTTTGCCTTCAAAAACGTTTTCTGTTATGTTAAGCAGGGTACATTCAAGTTTATACCACTGACTTTGGCTAAATCTTAGAGCACTTACGGTTTTATATACAACGGCACAACCAGAAATATCCGCAAAAGGATAACCAGAATCTGAAAGTTTAGGGTCTACTATAATTGCTGGGGAAGGCAAAGCAGAAGGTGGATTATGATGGTCTAATATAATTACATCAATTCCTAATTCACTAGCTCTTTGTACTTCTGCATTGTTAGAAATGCCACAGTCTACAGTAATTATTAAAGTGCCATCTTCTGTTGAAAAATCTTCTACCGCTGCCATAGAAAGACCATATACATCATCACCTAGTGGTAATCTGTAGCTAACATTTATGCCCATGCTTTCTAAGCAATCGTATAAAACGGTTGTGGCAGTAACACCATCTACATCTCTATCGCCAAAAATTAAAACTTTTTCTTGTTCTTCTTTTGCATTTAAAATTCTATCTACTGCATCTTCCATAGAGGAAAATAAAAAAGGACTATGCTGAAATCTTAGGTCATCTTCCATAAAGTATAGAATATCTCTACCTTCTGTAATTCCCCTTCTAACCATGATGCTTGCTGTAATGGCATCTATTCCGTACTTTTTTTGTAAAGAATCAATTTCTGCCTTTGATATATTTTTTTTATTCCACATTTTGTAAAAGTATAATATATTCACTCGTATTTTACAATATAGAGTGTCCGCTTTCCAATGAATGTAATTTACACCCCGCAGCTTTTTCTATGAGTTGATAAAGAATGTGCTTTATACTATATGCACTAGTTTTTTTTAATGTCATTAATCGCACCTGCTTAGGAGATAAATCATTTATTGCTGATAGATATTCAAGTCCTTCTAAATCTATTTCATAAGGAAGAATATTTTTTTCTTCTATTGCATAAGAGCAATCTTTACAAACAAAGCCATTAAAAAGTTCTATATAATTTGCAATTCTTTCTTCATCACATTCCATCTTTGAAAAGCTTTTTGAACATACAGCACATTCTTTTACAGAAGGCTGCACCCCTAGTAGCCGTAAATATCTCCATAAAAAACGTAAAAAACCCAGTCGAGCATTCTCTTCATTGCATAAGTCCATTCCGTCTAAAAGAGCATTTAGCAATATAAAAGAGTTCTCCTCTTCTCCTGCGCAATGTGTTTTTATAATCAGTTCTATTGCAAGATTTGCTGCCCATAGCTTAAAAAGATTTTCTCTAATTGTTAAATGACTGTTTTTTACATCAAAGTCGTTAATTTTTGTACTTTTTTTTATGTTATCTTCGTAAAGCCATATTGTGCCAGAGTTAAATTGTTGCACTAAAGAGCGCATTTTACTTTTTGCGCCTCCATATAGAGTGGCATAAATAATCCCTTTTGGTGTCAGCAGAGTTACTAAGCGATTGTTTTCTCCCTGTTCCTTTAAAGACATTATTATTGCGGGGCTTTGTTTATTGCGTTCTATCATCTTTAGTCATTTCTAAGCGGTACAACCGCAAAATCTATTTCTAACACCACTGATTATATTAAAACTATCATATTTTAACAATGAGACATCCTCACGAAAATCAGTTTTTAAAATAATAATAGGGTATCTCTAAAAACTCACCTTTGGTGATTTTTTAGAGAACCCGACGAGTTTTAATTCCTGGTAATAGCAGGAATTAAAACAT
>CAJOPO010000372.1 GCA_905236315.1 uncultured Treponema sp. | reverse complement strand
TTGTAAGTCGCGCTATTATAGCGACTTACAACTCGCAGGAACCTCGAAAAACTTTCTGAAAGGGAGTTTTTCGAGGTTCCCTATACTCAAAGGAAGTGTTTAATATTTTCATATTGCTCAAGGGCATAGGAGAAACTGTCTTGTAACCTAAGCCCCTGAATGTCTGATAAAGAATCCCGCATGCTTCCGCTATGACTTGTTCTCGTTGTTTTGTTTTATAAACTTTGTTGTAATTTTTCTTCCTTTTGTTTAAGTATTGTAGCTTTTTCTGCCTTTACGTATTCATCCCAAGCCTTTATATCCTCATTCCATGAAGCAAAAGAATCATCTGTGCGTTTATCTTCAAAATTATATAATTCTAAAAAGTGCCTAGTGAAAACTTTCGTAACCTTTTCTGCACCAAAAATATTCCAGTGCCTTACGTCCCAGAAATCTAGCGTACTATTAAAATTAAATTCATCTATAAAGTTTTCGCAATTTATAAAAGGAAAGCCATTTTCTTTTACCTTATTCTGAATGTAATTTACATATTCAATAGAATCCTCTCGTGTATTACCGTATGGATAGTATATAAATAAGAAATTAACATTCTTCTTTTTGCAATGTTCAATCAGTGTATTAAGGTCGCTATCAAAATCATCTTCTAAGGGTTTTATCTTATCTGTCATAAGGGCAGGCTCCCAAAATCCCCATGATAAATTAGAGTAGCCCTTCCTAAAATCGGGGGATGCAAAATTAAAATGACTAAAGTTCAATTTTATATCATGGTAATATAGTATATCAAAGTAAAAGGGTATTTTGTT
Source organism: uncultured Treponema sp. (assembly GCA_905236315.1). Lineage (GTDB taxonomy): Bacteria > Spirochaetota > Spirochaetia > Treponematales > Treponemataceae > Treponema_D. The sequence continues at coordinate 2,404 of CAJOPO010000372.1, read as the reverse complement.
CCAAGTTCTAGGAACAGCGTTATAAATTAATTTAAACCTATTTAGTGAATAGCGATAACCATCGGTATTAAATCGAATTGTATATTCAGAATCGTTATTTTTTATATCCCCAAGCCTTTCATGCGCTATAAAAGGGTATACATCAATAACAATTACTTTTGGATTTTGGGTTTTAAGGATTTCATCAATGGCATATATATAATTGTCTGTACACATTTGATTTGAACAAAAATTATATGATGTAAAACCATAACTCTTCCATGCTTCCATAGGGCAAAATGCAGAAAACGTTCCACTTGTTCCTATAAAACATGCGTCCAGCGTATTCTTTTTGAGTGCATAAAACCCTGCTCTTATCTTTGTTGTGTGCGCTAAATCTCGCCTATTCATATATGATATAAAGGGAAAGCTAAAGATAAACAGAGCGGTAAATATAAATACCTTCGTTATAATCAATGCTTTAGAATTTGCTTTCATATTTAGAACCCCATATAAATAAAATTAGCGGAATTAAAACCTGATGAGAAAATGCCTAATAGAAGAATAGAATAAATCAATGCATAATAAATTACCCAGCGGATAATGATATTTTTCTTTGCAATCATTTTTAACAGTATGGTATTATCATTGGATTTATATTCTTTGCCACCTATTATAAATATTATAAAGATAGCTACTAAATAACAAATTGCAGTTTCTTTGAATGTAGTGCCTGCAAAAAGCCCACCACTATAAGTAAACAGATGGTATAATGCTCTTTTCCACATATTTACACAATGCTTAAATCCTGTGCGGTCAAAAGAAACACTTGTGGCAAAAAGCAACGCTGTACGTAGCCTCTGAAATGTTTTCCATAATAATGTTTGTGTGTTTATATGCAGTATTTTGATAAGTTTTTCAAAAACAGGCGACAATAACTGCCCAATCGCTATCATAAAAAAGAAAAACAATCCAGAACCAAAGATATAGTTCCAAGTTCCACCATGCCAAAAGCCCACTGTGAACCATACACAAAACATTCCGCACCATGTTGGGATAAGTTTTGCGTATCTATTTTTCTTACCAAGCCTATGCTTTAAGGCACTTGATAGTTTTTGTATTAGTTCACATTTTAACACAGGATATAATATGTAATCTCTCACCCAAAAGCCTAGTGTGATATGCCACCTTCTCCAAAATTCAGACAAACTTGTAGAAAAGAATGGTTGCTGAAAGTTTTCAGGAAGTTCAATTCCTAGTATTTTGGCAATCCCCATTACCATATCCATGCAGCCAGAAAAGTCAAAGTACATCTGTATTGAAAATGACAATAAACCTATGAGGACTACGAACCCTACTTTATCATCATTTCCATATACATTAGCTACAATGTGCGCTAATCTTTCTGCAATAACAAATTTTTTGAAGAATCCCCATAAAATTCTTTGGCAACCTAAACAGAAATCTTCATAATTGAATTTGTGAATTTCAAATAGGCTTCCCTTTAATTGTGTATAACGAGCAATAGGACCTGAAGATGTTATAGGGAAAAAGAATATATATGATAGATATTTTAGTGGATTTTTTTGCGCCTTTGTTACTCCCCAGCTTATATCAAGATAATAGCTTATAAGCATGAGAATTATGTAAGAAATGCCAAAGGGAGCCTTTCTGTTTACTTCTGCTAAAAGTGGTTTGTCTAAAGCATTAAGCAAATAGTTTATCAGTCGTATAAAAAAATTGCTTTCCTTAAAATGTATTAAAAAAACTACATTAAAGACAATCACAAAGGCAGATAAAAGGGAATGAGTTTTTCCTTTTACCTTATATAGCAAAAGACTAGAGATATATGTTATTCCAACAGGAACAAATATCCATAAACTTAGAAGTTTTCCATTTGCTAAATAGAAAAACAAACTTGCAAAAAGAAGCAATAGCCATTGTATATTAAATTTTCTGCCGACTGTATAATACACAGCGGTAAATAATAGAAGATAGACATAAAATTTTGCGGATACAATGGAAAGATTTGCTGTTAGAATATAAAGAATGTTAGATAAGTTCATTAAGAGTTCTCTGAAGTTCTTTTTAGAATAATGTTTACCATTTCTCCAATGTTTTTCATCTTTTGCGTTTCACCCATGCTAAATTTTATATTGAACTCCTTTTCTATGGCGACTATAAGGTTTATATGCGTTAAAGAATCCCAATCTTCAATATCTTCTGCCGTTGTTTTCCCTGTTATAGCGATTGCTTCATCATCAAATACATCTCTAAACACTTCATTTAATCTTTTGTAAGCCTCTTCTTCAGTCATTTTTCATCCTCCTTGAGTTGCATTAAGGGAACCTCTAAAAATTGCAATTTTTAGAGGTAACTTTGAAAATGCGATGTTTTAATTCCTGCTATTACCAGGAATTAAAAC